>NZ_JGCK01000045.1:0-36100 GCF_001639905.1 Kosmotoga sp. DU53
AAAAGCGAACCAATTGTGGGAAGCGGATATAACATTCGTAAAAACACGTGAAGATGGGAATGCAGCGATACTGAACATAATAGACGTGTATGACAGAAGCATAGTGGGAACATATGTAGGTAAAAGCTGCAAAAAGGAACATTTCATTCAATTAATGAAAATAGCGATCACAAAAAGAGCAAAACCACAAATAATAAGAACGGATAACGGAAGCCAATTTAAAGCATTAGATACGGGAATATACATGAATGAAGAAAATATAATCCATGAATTTGGAATAGTAAGGAATCCGGATTCGCAAGCATTTATTGAATCGTCATTCTCTTCTTTGAAAAGGGAATTTGTAAGAAACAACGAATTCAAAAATCTTGAAGACTTGTGTGAAAAACTAAAGGTATATCTGTCTTTTTACAACAACCTGAGACCTCATGGGTCATTGAAATACCAAACACCAAGATACTATACTGAATTCTCCAGCAAAAACGAGCCTGTGTACGTAAATCCTTGATGTTGGTCTGTTTTTGTCCAATATTTGGGGGTCAAGCCGAAAGCGAAAGGGCTGCTTTGCAGCGGGTACGAATTCCTTTGGGATTGATCCGAACTCCTGATAAGAATCCGAGAGTCCGAGAAGGCGAAAGAACTGCTTCGCAGTTGATATGCGCCTGCGGCTGAAAAAACAAAAGAGCGAGATTGGATGTTGGAGATTGGAGTTTAGATAAAGAACAGATCTAGGATTTAGAAAAAGAGACATACAACGCACAACGTACGACCAAGAACGATTTTATATTCTCGTCTTCTCGGGTTCTCGACTCTTGATTTTTATACAGCATGCTGTGCCCTTTGTTTCGTGATATATCAGGGCAGAACATGTTCTGCCCCTACGGTGGAAACAGCGATTCATCACAGTTTCACTAATCTGGTTTGTCATCCTGAACTTGATTCAGGATCTGGTCCTGAAAACAAGATTCTGGATGGAACATCTCCAGAATGACTGTTTTGTGAGAAGATGGTACTACAACGGTTTTTATCGCTGCGAAGCAGTTTGTAGCAACTCTGAAGGAGTTCGCACCACCGGCGCAGCCGGTCGTACCCATGGCGTAGTCGTGCTTACCCCCGACGCGAAGTGTCGAACCGGAAACCCATTTCCAAAATTGCAAAAAAAGAGGAAATCCATTTCTGAAAAGTATTGAAATACGTATGCTTATACATATGTTCAGGCAGTTGCGAGGTGTTTATCAAGGAATTCCAGAATTTTTTCGTAGGCTTTTAATTGATTAGCCTTCTTCGTGAATCCGTGACCTTCATCTTCGAATACGATGTATTCCACGGGAACACCATTGTCCTTGACCTTTTCAACGATTTCATCTGACTCTATTTTCAGGACTCTGGGATCGTTAGCTCCCTGAAGGACGAGCAGTGGTTTGACAATCTTTTCTGCATGGAAGAGAGGTGAAATGCTTCTTAAATATTCCTCTTCCTTGTATGGGTCACCAATTTTCCTGTAAAGAGCATCTTTCATAGCTCCCCACCATGGTGGAATCTCTTTCAGCGTGCGCAACCAGTTGGAAACACCGAAAATGTCGATACCGACCTTAAAAACTTCTGGTTTGAAAGCGAGGGCGGCCAGAACCATGTAACCGCCGTAGCTGGCACCGATTATTCCTATCTTTGTTCCATCGATAAAATCCAGTGTTTCCAGAAAGCGTTTAGCCTCGACGCAATCTGCCAGGTCGAGTTCTCCGTGCCTATGATCAGCGGCCATGAAGAAAGTTTTTCCATAACCGCTGCTTCCGCGGTTGTTTACAGCAAATATGGCATAACCGTGATTCACAAGATATTGAAACATCGGTGAATAACTTAGAATCGTTTGCCCGCCGGGACCACCGTGAACGTAAACAAGTGCAGGGACTTTTTCACCTTTTTTAAGCCCTTTCGGTTTGTAAAGGATTCCCGGTATTTCCAATCCATCAAAGGATTTGAATCTTACAACCTCTGCCTCTACGAGATCTTCTGGATCTATTTCTGGATTGAGTGAATCCGTGAGTTTTTTGATTTCGCCTGTCTGGAAATCCAGAAGGAAAAGATTTCTCGGGGAGTTCGATGCGTCTGCTACCAACGCAAGGAACCTCTCATCCCGGGAAAAGTCAAAATCAGAGACAACGCCTTTCGGTAATTCCGGCAAGTCGATTTCAATATCTTTTTTAAGATCGTAGATCTTGAGTTCTATCTGTGCATCGTTGTTTATTGCCAGCGCTAAGAATCTGTTGTTTTTTGAAAATTTAGCAAAGACTATGTCCCATGCGAAGACTTTGAAGGGTTCACTTGTCCCGGAACTCAAATTGTACTTTTTTAGGTACTTGAATTCCCTATCCTCATCCGTAATGAAGTATAGAATCTTTGAATCCCTAGAAAAACTCACGGGGTCGTAGAATACTTCACCTTCATGGGGTGTTATATGTGTCAGCTCACCGGTCTTAAGATCTTTTATGTACATTTCAACATCGTTCATCGTAACTGTTTTTGAAAGAGCGATAAACCTCCCATTGGGAGATACTGGCCCGGGGTTAAACCCTTCGTTATTCTCAAAAATCAGATTTGCCTCGAATTCTTTAATATCCATATAGTAAACATCGAAATATTTAGGATCCCTTTTATTTGAAAGAAAATAAAATCCCTTGCCGTCATCGCTCCAGCTGTGGAACATAGCTTTCGCTTTTTCATCTGGAGTTAGATCCTTTTCATTTCCATCGGCATCTTTAAGATAAATATGGGAAATCTCGTTTCCGCCGTTATCTTTTTCAAACAAAAATCCATTACCTTCTGGAAGATATCCTACGATGAAAACGCTATCCTGAGAATCTGTAAGTTTGGATGCTTTACCCGTTTCCAGATCAATTTCGTGTGCGTTGAATATTCCACTTTCATCGCTGGAAAAAAGGATCTTTCTTCCATCTGACGATAAAGCGGTACCGATAATAGTTATGTTCTTCATAAATTGATGGATTGTGTATTTTTTTACCTGTTTTTTCATGATGCTCTCCCTTTGTTCTATTCAGAGATGTATAGCTTTTCCTTCGGCTTCTTCGAATGCTCCGAGAAGTATCTCTGAAAGTGTTGGATGTGGATGGATAGTTTCGGCTATCTTTTCAATGCTTAGTCCTTCCTTTACTGCTATTACTCCTTCCATTATGAGTTCTGTTGCCATGGGGCCAACCACACTAACCCCAAGTACTTTTCCGCTTTCTTTATCGGATATCACTTTCGCAAATCCATTTCTTTCTGCCATTGTATTTGCCCTTCCATTAGCAGAAACAGGGAACTTTGAAACTTTTATTTTGGATGGGTCCGCATCTTTTTCCCTCAACCCAACCGACGTTACTTCCGGATACGAGAATATTACCGATGGAACAGCTGAAAGATCTACCTTTGCGTCAATTCTCGCTATATTTTTGGCTGCAACTACCCCTTCATGGAATCCGGCATGAGCAAGCATAATTTTTCCGCGTACATCTCCTATTGCATAGATATTCTCTATATTCGTTCTGAGATTTTCATCTGTAACTATTCCTCTTTCAACTTTTATACCTAAAGATTTTATATCATCATTAATAAGAGGTTTTCTCCCAATTGCTATGAGAACCTTTTCTGCTTCGATCTCGAAGCGTTCATTGGGAGATTCTATAGTTACTTTAAACCCTATTCCTGATTTGTCAAGCCCTATGACCTTTGAAGATTCAAAAATCTTTGCCCCGAGAATCTTTAAGGATTTCTTTACAACATTTGCAACGTCTGCGTCCTCTGTTGGTAGAATATGTTCCATGAGCTCAACGATAAAAACCGGAATGCCGAGAAATGATAAAAACGTTGCCATTTCTATCCCTATAACACCGCCACCAACTATCACAACAGATTCCGGAAGCTTTTCCATTTTGAAAAAGTCATCGCTTGTCCAGATACCTGGTACATCGCTAAAAGGTGGAAAAATCGAAGGGACAGATCCTGTGGCTAAAACTATGTTTCTCCCTTCCAGAATTTTATCGTTTATTCTTACCTTATTCGGATTTTCAAGTTTTGCTTCTCCTTTAATGTAATCTATTTTATTCTTTTTGAATAAATATTCAACGCCCTTTCTTGAACTTAAGACGCTTTTCTCCATATGTTTTTTGATCTTTTCGAAATTTAAAGACAGTCCTTCAACCTCTATTCCGAATTGCTTTGCTTTTGATTTGATATCGTGGTAAAGATGCGAAGCCGATAGAAGTGCTTTTGTTGGAATACATCCTTTGTTTGCGCAGGTACCACCAGCGTATTCTTTCTCGATAACCGCGACTTTTAATCCAAGATGTGCCATTTTTATGGCAGAGACATATCCAGCTGGTCCGGCACCTATAACGATCGCATCGTATATCATCCAAATCACCTCATTTTCACGGCTTTTCGTCCAGCAAATCATTTATTTCCGAAGGAACGAGTATTTCCAGCTTTACAAGCCAACCTTCGTTTTCTGGATCGGTGTTAATGATATCTGGGTCTTCATCTACCTTTGAATTGATTTCAATAACTTTTCCGGTGAGTGGGGAATTAACGTCAACAACCGATTTTGCGGTTTCAAGTCTAAAAAGCGAGTCTTCTCTTTTGACCTCTGTTCCGATTTCAGGTAGCTGAACGTAAGTCACATCTCCTGATTCTTCGATTAACTCTGAGGTTACACCGATTGTAGCTTCTTTCTCCATTATCTCGATCCAGAGATTTTCTTTTGTGTATTTTCTCATACCAAACACCCCTATTCATCTATCCTATGGATTTCTCATTTCTTTCAATGACTTCTATGAGATCGTCGTAGGTTATAAGCTGGACAACGGAACTGTCTTCTTTATACCCTCTGACTTCGAAATCTTCTTTTAAAGCGTAGATCTTAACACCTTTACTTTTCAACTCATCTATTTTCGGATCTCCAAGGGCATAAAGAACCCCATCCTGGATTAAGACAACCTCATCATTTGGTTGTGCAAGATTAAGGACATCTTTTGAGATGGGATTTCCTTGGGAATACTTAACCAATATCATTGCCATTTCGATCACCTCACATGAATATGACGAAATCAAAGTCTTTCATAAAATCTGGAAGCTTTTCTTCGGAAATGAGCTCAATTTCCCATTCTTCTCCAACTTCTACTTTCCTGTCTAATATATCTTTCTCCACCGCATAGACTTTGGTTCCGTATCTCTTTATGTACCTATGGACAATCTTTATTGGAAGTAAGCCGAGTTTTTCAGGGGCGTAATCTTTGTTCAAGGCCACTACAGAATCTCTCATAAGAAGGATCGATGGTTCTATGTCTTCGCCATACATTCCGAAAGCGGTTCTAAAAGCCTCGTTTACGAATATCGAACCAGGAGCCGGGAGATAGGAAACGAATAATACTTTTTTCATGGTAATCACCTCACGCCATCAGGTTGATGAATCGGTTGCTTTCATAGATGAGAGAAGCGAGCTCAGGAAGCCCACTGAGCATTGCACCGGGGACAATATTTTCCTGACTCAGTCCTCTGTATTGGAAACAGATGCCGCAGATATGAACTTCTGCACCTTTTTCAATTAGTGATTTCATTAGCTCCGGGATATTTCTATCCGTACGAATTGGTTTTACAGCTGTGTTTATAGCGAGAACACTATCGCAAAATAGGAATACCGCTACTTGGTGTCCTTTTCTTAGAGCAGCTTCGGCTATTTTGATAGCGGTATCGACGTCTTGATAAGTATACGGGTTTATCATCACTTGAATGGTTATCTTCATGTTCGGATTCACCTCCTGACAAAAAGGAACAGCCTCTCTGACTCCTTATGATTATCAAGAAAAATGCCGGGAAATCGCTTCTCATCCAATTAGAAACTTTCTGACTCAACAATATATGTCTTTTTTAATCGTAATAGTGCAGGTATTTCTATGATCATTCCATTGGAATACCAAGGATTCCCGGCAAACATTTATGAGATAAAGCCTCAAAAAACGGAACAGAATCCCGGTGAGCATCATTTTTTTCTTATAAGAATTTTCCATTCACTGGTGCCGATTTCCTCGATAGCTATGACTTCGTTTCCTTCCTTTTGCACGGTAGCAGGTATTCTTTCTTTTGAAAGGGGATAATCTATTAGAACTTCCAAAATCTCACCGGATTTCATTGTTTTTAAAGCTCTCTTAGTCTCGACATCTGGAACAGGGCATACTTCTCCCCTAACATCTAGTGTTTTGTCAACTTTAATATCTGCCATAATTTCACCTCCTAAACGATTTTTATTTTAAAAGGGGTGGGACGATAGTCCCACCTCAACATCCTCCACCACTGGTAGATGGCAAGCCTCTTCTAATTGGGAATCTCTTCGTTTTCCAAGCCGTAAAACCGCCTTTAACACTCATAACCTCGTATCCCATTTCCTGGAGAGTCTTTGCGGCCAGCAAGGATCTTCCTCCGCTTTTACAATAGACTACAAAGACCTGAGCGTTTCTGTCCGGGAACATTTTCTCAATTTTGAACTCAATCAATCCTCTTGGAATCCAGGTTGCTCCCGGAATGTGTCCTGCTTCAACCTCCTCTGCTTCCCTTACATCGAGGAATACAATGTCAGAGGCTTTCTTTCTGTAAAGATCGTAAGCTTCTTCTACTGTTATTTCCTTAACGGTACTCCTGGCATCTGTGAGAAGATCTGCAACGGTTTTGTAAGCTTTGTCAGCAGATATAAGGACCATTGTTGCTAGAACCAGGACTAATAACATACCGAACGCTTTTTTAATTTTCATGCGAACTCACCTCCCACAAGGTTTTGGGTTTATTTTCTACCGTATAAGAGATAGTATCCCAACCAGTTTCCCACGAAGAAAAACGCGGTTGTAAGTAATGATCCAAATGCCAGATGGGGAACACCTGTAAGGAAATGTCCTATATTACAACCGCCTGCAGTTACTGCTCCGATTCCCATAAGAGCTCCACCTGCAATAACCTGAACATAAACTCCCGGTCTTCTTGGCATTCTTATCTTGAATTCTTTATTCAGAATTGCGGTTATCATTGCGCCGAGAATTATTCCAAGAATAAATATTCCAGACCATCCTATATATTTTCCAGCAACGACGAAGTTAAGTAGACTTACCCATCCTCCGGTTATTCCAAGCCCGTACGTTTGTTTCGTAAAGTATCCTATAGCGGATACTATCGCCGCCATTATAGCGATCTTCTTCCAACTCCATGGGGAATCGGGCCTTTCCGATGTTTTTGTTCCGAATACGTACCAAAGTATTATCCCGAAGAAAATGATCGTGGGAATCCACGGGTTTATATTCAAGACGTTAGCAACGGTGGGGCCGGTTTCCTGGGAAACATAAAACACACCATCGCCTTCGACTGTATACACCGGTCCTCTCAAAACACTCACAAAGGGTTTGAGGAAGCTAAATTTGGAAGCAGAGGCAAAAAGGCCGTAGAATATTGCAGCAAACCATGCAGTTGTCATTCCTTCACCAGCTCTGTAGGTTACACCACTCGCGCATCCACCGGCAAGAGCCATTCCCAGTCCGAAAAGTGTTCCGCCTATTATGTTTCCCAGGGGTGCAAAGGGTAACGGATTGAGTTTTATTAGATCCAGGTTTGCCATCAAAGTGAATATCACTGCGTTAAGTCCCAGCGCAAGGGCTACTGCCTTCATCAAGAAGTTATCACCGAAAAACTTTGTATCTCTTATTGCAGAATTGAAACACAATCTTCCCCTTTGAAGCACATACCCGAAGAATACACCTGTTAGTAAGCCGAAGAAAACTTCATAGGTGTAAAGATAATCGAAAATCACGGTTTCTCACCTCCGCCATTTTTCTCAGTATCTTCCGTGCTGACACAGGATTTCATAATTTATATGTAAAACACTCACGAATAAACAAATATTTTAGCTCTATGTACTTTGACAAAATTGGCAGAACCACTTTCATATCCAGATTTTCAATGACCATAAGTACTGGAAAAATATCAGGTACCTGATTTTCCTTTCCTTATCAAAATGCGCCACACACTGTTTCCGATCATTCTTACTGAAAGGACTTCATTTCCGCTTCTTATTGAGTTTGAAACTATTCTTTCCTTGGAAAGCGGATAATCTACCAAAATATCTAAAATCTCGCCGTTTTTTGCGTTATTTAGAGCCTTTTCCACTTCGAGATCTGGAATAGGACATATAAACCCTCTAAGGTCAAGTGATATACCAGAGGTTGAGTTTTCGGGGAAGATCTTTGCTTCCATTTCAAAGGTGGGAATATCTGCATTAATGCCTTTCAAAATGGAGGTGGAAAGTTCTAAAAACCTGTAGATATCAGTGGAAGCCAGATCGTAAAATTTCATCCCTTTTTCGTCCCTTATTTCTTTTACGAGCCCAAATTTTTCCAGGGATTTGAGATGTCTGAAAACCGTTGAGTGATCCAGTCCAAGACGTTCGGAAATATCTTTGGTGCTTTTACACCGATCCTTTAGAAGGACGAGTATCTCTATTCGATTTTGATTGGAAAGAAGCTTAAAAAGATCTACTATTTTTTCTCTTTTTTTCAATTGAGACCCCTCTTCATAGTTTGTTATTTTTTTCACATATTCACTCTAAAAAAGTTATATACGTTTTTGGTTTCTTGATATTTGCGTAAATATTGCATTTTGGTTAATTCGGCAAACGGTTAGGAATCGATGGGTATTTTGTTAAGAGAAAACAGTAGATAAAAATTAAAATTTTTTTGTTTCGATAGTTTAGCTTTTCCGAATAGTAATTTGGAGAAGTTTTGAGCTTGAAATCAAAAAACCTACCTCAAAGGGAGGCGTTTTTTGTAGACTGACTAGGGAGGTTGGCGATATATCAAAAACTCTAAGGTGTCGTGTAGTCAAAGAGTGTCAGGATTCCTTTTGTTCTTATAAGCACTTCCATAGCGAAATCTCGCAGAGCGCTGCCGCAGCACAGGGTATTCTGTCCCGCGAGTTCAGATAGATGCTTTTGGAGAGCGAGAATAGCTTCTTTAATCTTGTAAAGATCTTCTTTTTTGAACTTTTCAGTGTGAAGGACCTTTCGAACCTCGAGCACTTTTACGATAAATACAAGTATTTTTCCCCATGCTTCATATTCTTTCAGCCAGGGCTCTATATCCCGCAACATCTTCCTGGAAATATTTTCCCTGAGTTTCTCTGCATTTTTTATGAATTTTTCAGCTTCGTTTTTTAAGTGTTCCATTGCCTCATCAAATTTTCCTATTTTGAATAGACCATGGAATTTTTCAACGATTTCTTTCGTTATTTCAGGCTCTTCAGGATGTAAAGGACTGGTTAGATTGCAGAGAGCGAAGTGCTTCGCTTCTTCGTGAGCCTCACCGAAGATTTCTTCTAGAGCTTCTTCCCACGCTTTCTCAGCATTGTAATTGTATGGATCCAATAAAAATCTGGAGGCCGTAGCGAGAACCACCTTAGAAGCTTCCGGCAGATTCATCGGATTCAGGAGTATCCCGGCTGAATAATTCACGAGTTCAGGGGCTCTCCCGGTATAAGGACCGATATGGAGTTCCGGGACCATGTAGGAATCATTTACCGGATAGTTATCCCAGTACAGAGGTTTGCGTTTGATGGTTTTAGATATCATTATCGCGTCACTTTCAGGGATGACCTTCGAACAACATTCGGGCCCGGTCCAAAAGATATGTATTTCCGGGTTAAGTTTTTCACCGTATTTTCGTAGGTATAGGGTATCGTAGTTTGTGCAATATTCGGTTGGACAAACTATGAATAGGAGATTTTCAACCTTCTTTTTAAGTTCCTCATAGACCAAATTCGCAAAATATATCTGGGCTTCGGCTAGATCGCCGAATTTTTCTGCATCTTCAGGTGCGAGACTTGGCGGAATATCGTCATAAAAAAGGCAAAAACTCCTGACGCCAGTTTTTACGAAGCTCAGGTACTTTTCAACTATGGTTCTCAATTCTTCGGGATCACTGTGAACAAGCGAAAGACCAGGACTGATGGCGAAAGCAACCTCAACACCACTTTTCTCACCTGTTTTGACAAGCTTCTCAAAATCTTTCATAAAAGAATATGAATAAGTTTCACGCCATCTGTACCTGTGAAACGAATCATCCTTTGGAGCGTAAATATAGAGGTTATAACCATGATTCCCCAGGAAAGGAATCATTTCCATTCTGTCTTCCATAGACCAGGGCTTTCCATAGAACCCTTCGACAACACCGCGAATTTTGAAAGCATTCATTTCCTATCTTTCCCCTCACATTCAAATTTTTGCGTTTTTATACATACTGTAGAGTGCTGCACCTATTATACCCGCATCGTTGCCAGTTTTTGCAAGTTTGATGTTAGATGGTTCATATAAAGAATGTTTAGCGTAAGGAGCAAGTTTAGAGCGTAATATTTTCAAGAAATCTTCTCCAAGTTCAGCAATTCCTCCACCCACTATGACGTTTTCAGGATCGATGAAATTGAATATCCAATCGACGACCTGGGCCAAATCGGAACAGACTTCTTCGACAGCTTTAATGACTTCCGGATCTTTTTCGTTGAAAGCTTTTATAAGCTCGAAGCGGTCTAAACTTTTCCCTTTACTGGAAGCAACTTTTTCGTGGATTATACGCATAGAAATATATTGTTCAGCGCAACCCTTTTTACCGCAATTGCATTGTTTTCCATCACTGTGAAGGATTACGTGGCCGATCTCTCCAGCTTCTCCTCTTTCTCCCTCAACAAGCCGCCCATTTATCACGATTCCGCCACCAAGTCCTGTTCCGATCGTCAGCAGAACAAGGGAAGATGTATCTCTATAATGAAGGAACCACTCGCCAAAAGCGGCAGCATTTGCATCATTGATGACAACAGTTGGAAGGTGGAATGAATCTTCGATAACCGTTTTCAGAGGGACATCAGACCAATTGGAAAGATTCGTGGTAGCAAATCTGACATGACCAGTTTGCGGATCTATTCTCCCTGCAGAACCGATTCCAATACAGCTAATGTTCCCATTTTTCATGAGAGTCCTGATAATTTCTTTCAACTGTTCCATTAGAGATCGATTTGTAGGGACAATCTTTCTTAAAAGTAAATTACCAGTTTCATCGATAATACCTGCTTTAATTGTAGTACCACCTATATCGATTCCAAGTGCTTTCATTTCCTGCCTCCATTTGCACTTTCCTCTGAGTTTCTTAAAAAGCCTATTTCAAACGGCCGATGCCAGGGAAAGAAAGGGTCTAGATAATCATAAATCCGGCCAAAAGTCTTTTCAATTCTTTCTTTAAAAGGGTTTAATTTTTCTTTTACGTATTTTGTTGCCCACCCTTCCAGAGGTATGACGGTGAAAAGATCGCCACCTCTTTTTGGGGCTTCAACATCCCTGAGAATTTTTCTTACATTGGCTTGATAACCCCAATGTTCCAGCAAGAAAATCGCATTGAGCTCATATAACTTGTCTAAATCAAGAGTGATGAACCCTTTTTCTGCGAGAATCCTGAGAACAAGTGAACTACAAACCGTTCCTATAGTGTTCCCGGCTGTGTTCCAGGCAGCATAGATAATCTTTGACCAATCAAATCTTGGATTGAGAATGCTTTCTACCAATTTATTATCTGCCCCATTAGCGAAGGCGATGTCGCATATGCCAGATATCTCTCTTCTTGTAAGTACCTCAACAATTCTCTGATAAACAGATTCGTTCGCTTGTACCTGCTGTTCGCTTTCACGTCTGTCATTGGGGTTATGAACGATTAGAAGCCCATCTTCATTGTTAGGCACCACTGTTGCACCGCAGGTTTCTAGGTGAACAGGTACACTTTCTTTAACTGGGGTGCCTTCATATGGTGGTATTAGATCAACAAACTCTGGTTGCGAGTAAAAGATTCGAATTTTTGGATGGTAATCGACATGTTCAACCATAGCCCTGGCAAGCAGGGTTAAAAGCGACTCATCAGCACCAGGATGGATTGAGATACGATCTACGACTCCAAGTTTTTTGACGTAATTGGCATGACGTTCCGCTTCAAATACGGACAAACTACCTGGTGCATTATCATCCAACACCAAATTCAAGAAATCTATAGAATTTTCACTGAGTAGCTTTATTGTGAGCTTTAGAATGTTGAAGTTTCTTTCTCTACGCCATAAAAAGTCTTTTAAAATCCAGGTTGGAAGAGTGGCCTTAGCCTTCTTAAGATCTTCTGCCGACAAAATTCCACGTTTAAATTGTACAATCTTCTTCGAATACTCGTAGATTTTCACTCCAAAATAGTCCCAGTAATCTGGTTCTTCGTCTGCATAGTTGTAGGCTGGTATTCTTGTTACAGTAGCAGACAGATAGATTTTATTGTTCGGTTGTTTAATGTTCTTCAGTTTACTCAGACGCTTTCGTATTGTTTCAATGGAATCGATACTTATGCGAGAAGGAATCAATCCCCCATATAAAATCATGTCGAGTGAAATGATGAGTAGATCGTCATCTTTTGTCTCTGTTTCCAGCCAGTGCCATATTGCGTCTATATCTGCGGGAATTTTCTTCCTTCCAAGCATTTCTATTGGAGGTGTCACAACCTCTATGTTGAAGGTCTCAGCCAGTAGTAGGAAATAGTCCCGTGTACAAAATCGTTCATCAACCGGTATGAAAATTATTCTCACAGTACGTACACCTCAATCCTTTACTCATTTGAAAATAACATAACCGAATCTATCAAGTGTATGGAATGAACCATAAGTACAGCTCCAACCAGTGTACAGCGGAGTTTTACCTCTCCAGCGACTTCTATTGAAATTCATTCTAAAAGGGCGGTTACTGGAAGGATCTATTCCTAATTCCTCAAGATCAAGCTTTATTTCAACAATCCAGTGATCTTCGTAAACCTTTGAGGCTGCCTTGATATAACCATTCCATTTACTGTCGAATCCTATCTCATCGTAAACCGTGCCATCAGCAGAAATAACGAAATGGTAGTAAACTTTATTCTTTTCATCAGGCCACACGAAACACTCAACAGAGTCGCCCAAATATACTCTAGTGTCTCTTTTGCCTGAGACTATTTGCATTCCACTGATATCGGATTCTTCGGCTTTATACAGTACATACAGGTATTTATCATCATAAACCAGCTTAACGTATGTCTTATTCATTACTTCCTTTCCATGGTCGTAGGTAACAAAAGAACTGCTCCAGGAAGCGTGAGTCCAGGCGATGTCGTTGGCATTACCATCGATTTTGGGGGCAATATCTGTCTTAAATATTTCCATTCTTGGAATAGGAATGGGCTTTTCAACAACTATCATTTGCTCTGGTTTGACGGCTTTGTAGGGTTTTTTACCCTTTCTACTCTGAATGTACCACCTGGGTCTGAAAGTATCGGTTATACTGTAAAGTGTATCAATTATGACTCTGGCATTTGTCATATCTTTTATATTGGAAGAAACCTCTCGCTTCATTTTTATAACAGCGTTCCAGATATCGTCAAGTTTTTCGTCATTTTTCGCCATTTCCAGAATAGCTTCAAACCAATTGTTAAACCAACTAATTTCTTCTCTGGTAATTGAACCCTTTTCCAGCCATATTTCTGTTAAGTTCTTCAGTTCTTCGTAGTAAGCAGGAATTATCTTTACGGGTTCCGAATGTGCAGGAACAGCTTTTTTCCTGAAAAGGCCTTTTGAGAGAATTGTATTGTCAAAATCATCAATATAGGAAAGCGCAAACATAGACAGACCATCAAGTTCCTCAGAGAGTATTTTCAGCTGCTTTAAGACACTTTCTGTATCCCTATTTACAAATAATGACATACCAGGATAGAGGAAAACCTTTCCACTGACAGCGCTTTTTTCTGCTTCAATCATTATTCTAAGGTCATCAGAAGAAGGGGTGTAAGCCATTGGAAAAAGCGCGTCGACATAACCATTTTTTGCCCAGAGGACCCAATTCTGCTTGAATTTATGCTGTGCTCCTGTTGGTAAATTTATAACATCGGCGCTGATTATTATAGTTGGCTTTATGGCTTTCAATTCTTCGGAGATTTCTTTTACAAAGGAAGTTACCTGATTCTCTCTCCAGAGATGCCACAAAACCTCTTCTTTTGTGTATTTCTCAATCTTGAAAGGATCTATTCCTGTTTCCTCTTTGAAAGCTTTGACAGAATAATCATCGTAACCGTGGTCTATAATATCACTGTTTTCGTAGCGTATGTAATCGAGGTTTATACCATCTATTTCAGGGTATTTCTCAACGACTTCTTTTATGGCACTTTTGATTAGCTCACGGGCTTTGGGATTAGAATGAGAGAAAAAGCCCGCTCTTTTCACATTATCACCTTCAGCGAAAGTTCTACCAAATCTGTCTTTTTCAACAAGATGCGGGTTTTTATTCATCAGCTCATTTGATTCTCCTAGATAACCTACTGCAAAAGTCCAGGTCCACGCATGTACCTCCATGTCGTATTTGTGAGCTTCTTCTATTATGATCTCAAGAGGGTCTTCTTCCCAATCTTTGAACTCTTCGTTTTGTGGATAAACAGTTAGTTTGGGAGAAATAGTGGTTCCCTTCCAGATTACTTCAGGAAGCAAGACGTTAAAGCCAAGATGTGCGAGCTTTTCTATCGTTTTTCTTAGGTTTTCCGGTCCGCCTGTAGCTGCCATCGCACCATGATCAAGCCAGATTGCTCTTGTTTGTACTACGCGTGAAGGTAACAGTGAATAGGAAAAAGTGGTTAGTTCTCTGCCCAATTCTTCAATTTGCTCTAAAACTGTATTTTCGTTTAGGCTAAGTGTTTCGATACGCTTTTCTATCTGCGATAACTTCAATTTCATAGATTCAAAATCTTTGGATTTCATCGCTTCTTCCAGAAGATAAAGAGATTGCTGGACCGTTAAGAGCTTCTCTTTGAGTTTTTGTAGCTTTATTTTTGTCACGTTAATATCTGCGGGTGGGAGTTCGGCAAGTTTTCTAACGGCAGTGTTAAAGATGGTTGTTAGCTCATCACTGGCTTCTGCAATAAGAAAAATATTCTCTCCAAAAAAGATTCCTGATTCCGTCATCGCAATCGCGCAATTTTTTTTGCTTGAAGTTGGTGTACCTTCCGTATCCTTTGTCCATACAGCGAGTGGTTTAGCACCATCCAGATCGAAGATAAAGGTAAATCCGCGTGGCATCTTTATATACTCTGGTACATTGTTTCCAAAAAACTTTTTGCCTTCTTCAGTGAGTTTCATGTATTTGTATTCTCCTCTAGCCCATTGCGGACTTTTTATTCCAAGGTAGTTGCCCAGAGTATAATTTGGTCTCAGATTGAAGTTAGGATAGCGTAAAGTAGCCTCATAGCCAGCGACAACTCTTCCACCTCTTAACAAAAACTTGTCAAGAACAGCAGCTTCATCATCAGTTATGGCAGCGTTAGAGGGTATTATCAAAAGACTGATATCTTCAGGGACACCTGACAGAATTTCGTCGGTTGTGATGATTTTGTAAGGTATCATGCCTTTATCAAGGGCAGCGAATGTCCCGTTGAGAATGTCCATGTAAGCGGCCCTGCCATAGAAATTTTCCGTTGTCTTAGAGACAAAGACAGCAATATTGCTGTAAGCAAGAACAGAAATCACCAATACAACTACAAGCAGAAAATATCTCTTCATCACCATCACCTCGTTTGTCATTGTTTTAAAGCACCCTGGTAACCTTCAATAAAGAACCTCTGGGTGAAGAAAAAGAAAACCAAAATGGGCACTGCTGCGATAATAATACCTGCGGATATTTGTCTGAAGTTTCCTTCGAAGGTGCTACTAAGATAGGATAGGCCCACTTGCAAAGGATATTTGTTGGAGTCTTGCAAAACGATTAATGGCCAGAGGAATGCATTCCAATAAGCTGCAAATGAGAATATTGCAAGTGCGGTGATGGCAGGTCTGACCATGGGGAGCATGATTTTCCACCATAGCTGAAATTCATTGCAACCATCGATTCTTGCAGCATCCTCTAGCTCCTTGGGGACGGACTGGTAATGCTGTCTCATTAAGAAAATCCCGAAGATTGAGACCGCTCCAGGCAACACAACTGCCAGAAAAGTATCGTATAGATGTAATTTGATTATAGTAATAAAATTGACTATAAGCCCCCCTTGCATGGGGATCATCATTGGCAAAAGTATTATTGCAAATATAAGGTTTCTACCCTTAAAATTCAACCTCGCTAGCGGATAAGCGGCTAATGCAGCAAGAACAACGTTAAACAGAATACCCATTCCCGTTATTATCAATGTGTTTAGGAAATACCTGAGTATAGGCAGTTTTTTGAGAACCATTTGATAATTCTCCAGAGTTGGTGGGTTGGGTATCCATTTGGGCGGCCAGCTGAATACATCCACAGCTGTTTTTAGAGAGGTTGAAAGCACCCAGAAGAATGGAAAAGCAAAAAACACAGCAAGTAAAATCAGAATTGTGTAGGAGAATAAAAACTTTGCTAATCTTTTTGTACTTATTTTCTTCATGTTTTTTCTCTCCCTGCGCCGAAGAATTTGAAGTTAATCACCGTAAACACGGCGATCATCATTGAGAGCACAATAGCTATTGCCGCTGATTCACCAAAGTTGTATCTCACAAAAGCTCTGTCGTATATTTCATAGGCCAGAGTTGATGTATCAGCTGCTCCCCTGGTCAGGAGGAATATCTCTTCAAACACACGGAAAGCAGCCATAGTTGAAAGAACTGAACACAAGAGTATAGACGGTCGCAATAGGGGCAACGTGATGTAAAAGAATTTCTTTTTTCCTGTGGCACCATCGAGGGCTGCTGCTTCATATAGTTCGTTAGGAATATTCTGCAACCCTGCAAGGTAAATGACCATATAATACCCAAGGCCTCGCCAGAAGGTTACGAACATTGCTGCCCAAAGAGCTACACCTCTATCTGTCAGCCAAAGGACCGGTTCCTTTATTACATGCAAATTCATCAATATATAGTTCAAAAGACCATCTTCAGCGTATATCCATCTCCATGTCAGAGATACGATAACCGCACCTGTTATAACAGGTATGTAGAAAAGAGTTCTAAAAAGCTTTATACCGGGAAGCTTTTGATTAACAAGAACAGCAAGAACAATTGAGAAGAACTGTATGGGAGGGACTACAATCAAATATTTGAAAGTGTTCCTTAGTGAAATGAAGAAATATTTATCCTGAAAGATTTCCCTATAGTTTTCAAGACCTATCCATTTTGTTCTACCTGTTAACATATTATATTCCGCAAATGATAATACTACTCCTTTGATTAGAGGATAAAAAGTAAATATCCCCATTAACAGAAGCGGTAAGAAAAGAAAGCTATAAGCGATTATGTATGTTTGAGCCTGGCGTTTGTTCATATTAGATATGATGGTGAGAAAACCTGTTATAAGAAGTAAGATAGCGATAAGATACAAATAAAAAGGGTTGAATTCTAGATATTTACCAGCAATTACAGTTCCCAGAACCAACAACAGCGAAGAAACAATCATCAAGACCCCGCTTGATATTCTAAAAAGGAATATTGTGATTATTCCAAAAATACTGCTCCAAAAAGCAGCGGCAATAAATATTGCCCCCCATAATTCACCGCTTGAAACACTTTCCGAAAATTTGCTCCACTGGACAGGGGTAATAGGTACATAACCAATTATTAGAGCAAAAAGAGAAATACAGGTCAAAATTCCTACGATAAAAGCAACTGTCCTCACAAGATCCCTCCCAAAAAAGTCCAGAAACTCTCTACGAAAAACCTCAACGGAAGTCATACTTAAAACACGGGGGGAGGAAATCCCCCCATGTCAAATTTGATCATCAACTACTTTTTAAGGAGCTTGTTGATTTCTTCTTCAGCTTTTGCAAGAGCTTCTTCGGCTGTATACTCTCCTTTAATAGCCTTCACGAAGTAATCGTTCAGTATTCTGGTGAATTCGCCATGTTTTTCTGGGTCAAGCCCAGGTATTCTGCTTATATCAGCGGCATAACCGGAAGCTTTAGCGGCCATAACCTGAGCCTTGATGAGTAGATCAGTTTCAGCATTTTCAATGAACCATATGTCAGAATCGTAGCTGATCTTGGTTGAGGGAAGTATGGTCGCATATCGACCGAATTGAATCTGCCAATAGGGCGAAGTCATCCACAGTACAAACTTAACAGCTTCTCTTGGATGCTTGGCATTAACTGGAATAGAGAAATTCATGATAGAATTCTTCAAGATTTTTCCGTCTCCTATCGGATGTGGTGCAACATCGGTAACCGCAAAAATACTTGGACTGTTTACCTGGATATGCTTCAGCATTGTTATTCCAACAGGATACATGGCAATCTTACCAGCGGAATAGTCTTGCTTACCAGCGATGTAGCCACCAAGTGATCTGGGTATGAGTTCCTCATTGTAAAGAGTTTGATACCATTTGAGTTTTTCAATTGCTTTAGGGGTATTAAATGCAGCTTTCTTGCCATCCGGGGTAACCATTGGTACTCCTTCTGCAATTAAATCCATATATCCATTGATGTTAGGTTCAAATCCGTATACACCAGTTCTTTCTCTGATTATTCTCGATACCTCAAGCATTTCTTCAAAAGTTTCTGGTGGATTATCGGGATCAAGACCTGCTTCGTCGAAAATCTGCCTGTTGTATATCAGAACCATAGGACTGCCGTACCACGGAACGGCATAAGACTTTCCATCAATCACTGTAGCATTCCACAATTTTTCCCAATAAAGGTACTTTTCAACTTCCGTAACGTAATTATCGATTGGTTGAAGAGCTTCCATAGCTGCCAGGTCTATTGTCCAGGGGGTATTTAAATTAACAGCGTCTGGAGCCTTTCCAGCGGCAATAGCAGCTTGCAATTTTTGGAGTGCTGCACCATAAGGTATGTCTACAAGGTTAACCTTGATGCCAGGATTTGCTTTTTCAAAACTTTCAACGACAGCATTAAGATAGTCGTCAAAGGTTGGGCTCAATGAGAGGGTCCAAACTTCGATGGTCACATTCTTTGCCATTATGAAAGTGGTAAGCATCACCACACACACAAGCACTAACCATTTTTTCATAGTACGCACCTCCCGAGTTTCCCCAAAATCAGGGGTAGTTTGGAAAAGATCTATTACTGATAGTCTTAAGTACTGTTTTGACGTTTTTTGCGTTCACGTCTTTAAGTGGTAATGATTTTTTATATGCTAAAGAAATTGCAGCACCTATTGCTTGTCCCATTCCCGCACAGGTTGGCATTATCCTTGCGGCACTGTGGCCGGCAAAGTCAGAAGAAAAACATCTTCCAGCTATGCCCAGATTTTCAAAATTTGCACTTATCAATGACCTGAGAGGAATTTCATAGTAATCTTTGTATGCTGGAATAAATGTTTTTTCATTATCATCAACATCGGGAGAATTGTGAATGTCTATGCCGTAGCAAGCTTTCACTACCCCATCTTCAAATTTTCTATGTGACATAACATCAACCCCTGAGAATTCATATAGTCCTTTGATTCTTCTGCTTTCTCGAACGCCAACAACGTCAGCTATTTTCTCTATCCTTGCTTTTTCAAACCCCTTAATGTATCTGTTAGCGAACTTTTTTAGAACCATAGCCTGTTCGGTGCAGTCTACCATTGCAAGTGAAACATCGAAGGGATTGGTTGTCGATAAATCATATACATGAGTGGTATTTACAGTTACCCTGCTTTCGCCTGGAAGCTGGATAAAGAAGAAATAATCCTGAAGCTTTTCCAGGCCATCCTTTTTTGCTTGTTCTATTTCGTCAAAATAACCGGCAACAGAGATAATAGTTTGTTTTGGCGAAACCCAGCTGAAGAAATTCGAAGGGTTATTTCTTATATCTTCGATTACTTTCGAAAAATCAACACCGGACATTGTGAACATAACGGTCATTGCCTGATTTATACCATTTGAATCACCGCTAAAATACTCTGCACCCGCAAGAAATCCTAGAGAGCCGTCTCCCGTAGAATCAACAAAGTATCTTGCTTCCATTTCGAAAGATGTTCCAAGAGAAGTGAAAAAACGCACACTTTTCAAAATTGACTCTATTGTTTTGACTTCAATAGGAATTGTGTTGAAAACCACTTCTACATTTGCTTCTTTAAGCATGCTTAGCATACAAGCTTTCATTATTTCAGAATCAAAAGAGTTTATTAAAAGCCCATTTTCTTCCTTTAGTCTATCGAGAAGTTCGCCAAAAATACCATCAATAAGTTTTTCGGAGCCGAGCCAATATCTCATGAAAGGATTTACTAGACCCATGGTAGAAAGGCCACCAATAGTAGAACCATGCTCAATTAATGTCGTTTTCAAACCAGCTCTTCCACATGCTATCGCTGCATGTACGCCGGCGATTCCTCCACCGACAATTACAACATCTCTTTCTAACTTCATTTTCTTTGAACCTCCGACAATCCCTTATTCTTAGTCCAATTCTGAATAAATTTATTGAATCTAGCAGTAACCAAATGTGGTCGGGTTATAGCGCTGCCAATGGTAACGGCAAAAGCTCCGGCTTTCATTGCCTCTAACACCTGTGAGGGTTCCCAATAATTACCTTCAGCTATAACAGGGATACTGAATCGTTCTGCCAGAATCTTGACTAACTCAATATCAGGTTTAGGCCTATTACGCGTTTCCTTGGTATAACCAGATAGTGTTGTGGCAAGAAAATCCGGTGATAATTGGCTTACAAATTCAGCATCTTCGACAGTTGCTATGTCAGCCATGATCAACGCGTTTGGATAATTACTTCTTATATTTTCGAAAATATCCTTTAAGGGCTCAGGCCTCGGCCTTTTTGTGCAGTCAAGGGCTACTATATCAGCGCCTGCTTCAAGGACCTCGAGTGCTTCTTTGGAAGTGGGGGTAATGTAAACCGAATAACCCTCTATATGTTTCTTTATAATCCCTATTACAGGGACATCCAGAGCTTCTTTTATTTGTTTAATGTCTTTAACTCCATTCGTTCTTATGGCCTTTGCTCCGCCTATTACAGCGGCGTTGGCCATTCGAACCATGATGCCATCCCCGTAAAGAGGTTCACCTTCAAAGGCCTGGCATGAAACTATCAATCCACTTTTTAATTTTTCAAGTAATTCTGTCTTCAAACGAATCACCTCGACTTATCGAGCTAATAATACTACGAATGGAGATTTTCTCCAAAATGATAAATAATTTTTGAGAACATCTCACGATGTATTAGCACCGAATGTTCATGAATATCACCAAAAATCTTGCTTATGCTTTGTTTTGTTAGACTTTACATTTTTGAGGTGTGATATTATCATTGTGGAGAATACGCATTAAGGCGGTGAGCAACATGCAGGGAAAAGAAAATGTTCTTCTGACAATAGAAACGCTGAAAGATTCCTTTACAAAAACAGAGAAAAAGATAGCCACATTTGTCGTAAAAAATCCACAGAAAGTGGTTTACATGTCCCTTACGGAAGTATCAGATATTCTTAAAGTTAGTGAGGGATCGATAGTCAGATTTTGTCAAAAACTTGGTTATACGGGCTTTCATCCTTTTAAGATTGCTTTGGCGGTTTCTGAAAATCAAGAGAGCTTTTCGTCTTCTGAGTTTGATTTTAATTCCAGAGATCTTTCCAGTCTCAAAAATTATGTGGCCCAGAGGCACATAGATGTTATTAAAAATACCAGTGAATTCATCTCAGAAGAAATACTGGAAGCCTGTGTAGAAAAGATCTTAACTGCCAGAACCATATTAATTTCTGGTGTGGGAGCTTCTGGAAACACAGCGCATGATGCCTTTTACAAATTCATGAGGATTGGTCTCAATTGTAAGACATCGCATGATGCTCATATACAGGCAATGATTGCATCTGAGTTGAGAGAAGGCGATGTTTTGCTGGCTATATCTCAAAGTGGCAGTACACTCGAGATTGTGGACATAGCAGACATAGCCAGAAAAGGTGGTGCAACCGTGATTGCCATAACAGGATATGCCAGATCACCTTTAGCGCGGTTTGCTCATCATGTTCTCCTGACGCCAACCCGTGAGTCACCGTTTGAAAGTGGTGCTTTGCGATCGAAAATAGCACAACTCTATGTTCTTGAACTATTATTTACTGCGGTTTTCCATAGAATGGAAGAAAAAGGTAGAAAATTTATAGAAAGAACAGCTGATTCGGTGGCAAAGTGGATATATTAAAAAGATGGTTGGAGGTGCTTATGGAAAACGTTACTTTGAGCGAAATAAAGAGAACTCCGGAGCTCTTGAAGCAGGTTGAATCTGTTCCTTTCAAACTTGAAAAAGGAAAGCGTTATCTTTTTGTTGGTTGCGGCTCTTCATATAATCTCGGATACATAGCGGCGGAAATGCTTAACAAAAACGGTTATGAGGCAGATGTTGTGACCGGGGGAAAGATAGTTGCTTTAGGAGATTTTCCAGAAGCGGATGTTGCGTTTTTTATATCTCGTACAGGGGAGTCTACCGAGACAGTGCTTGCTGCAAAAGCGTTAAAAAAGAGGGGAATATACACGATCAGCATTGTTTGTGCGAAGGATGCGGAGCTTTCAAAGACCTGTGAGGAAAACATAGAGCTGCCCTTCGCAGACGAAGAAAGTGTCGTCATGACAGGGTCATTTTCAACGATTCTTTACATGATTTTGCGCGGAATTAAGAGATACTCCATTGATGGGATAGAAGGGTTCCTGGGAAAGTCCTTTGAATATGTTGATAGGTTGGAGCTGAAAAAATTCAGTCATTTTGTATTTTTGGGATTTGACGAACTTTATGGGCTCGCTAAAGAAAGCGCCCTTAAGGTTCAAGAGATGGCCCTTCAATGGGTGGAGTTCCACGAACCTTTGGATTACAGACACGGTCCAAAGGCCACGCTTACTGAAAAGACACTTGTTGTTATGTATTCTAAAGACACCGCGTACGAGGTCGAACTTGCTAAAGAACTCAAGCAGATGGGAGCAGGCGTGGTTTATATTGGTAAAGAAGGTGATATAGAGATTCCATATCAAGACGGGTTTGAAACGCCGGTAAGGATATTGCCAGTACAATATCTTGCGTATAAGAAAGCAGTTTCTCTTGGCTTGAATCCGGACAAGCCAAAAAATCTTACAAAATCGGTGAAGTTGTAACAATAGTGCTTGGTTGTTAGTTGGCGGTTTATAGTTGACAGTAGTTAGTTGATAGTTGGTATTGAGACAAACGAGCTCCCGGAATTAAGAACGGGAGCTTGTTTGTTATTTGATTATGCTTTCCTTGAGTCTTTCAATTGATGTTACTGCTCTCATTTTTTTGGCTATGATGTTGAAAAGATTAATATTTATTTTGTGGATTTAAAAATTATCGCCTTTACACAAACAAATGTCCATCGATGAATCGTATATATAAATTGCAGATTCTTTGCATGAAAGATTCTTCTTTTGAGCACTTCTTATAAATAGACTTAGAAAACCTGTTTGCTTTTCATATCACTTCAGATATGAGATATTTTTTGAGGTTTGATTATATTTTTTAAGCTATATACTTGATTTTTTTAATCAATAATGCTATATTACCAATAAATCTTTTGAAATTTAGTTTTGCATGGTTGTTTTTTTGTTATAAGCGTTTGTTTTATACATCCATAATTTCATAAATTCAATTCCAGTTTAATTGCTATATAAGTAGTCATTTTATGAAGAAGAAGATCAAGATTCTTTCATCTCGGATGAAAGCGATTGTTTAAGTAGTAAAAGAAGTGATGGTTTATATTAAATTCGTTTCGTTAGGAGGGGATAAGGATGATATTAAAGGGCGAGAAAGTCGTACTCAGACCTTTGGAGGTAGAAGACGCTCGAACAATTGTGCCACTAATAAACGACGCGGAACTCAGACAGTACCTGTTACAGGTTTTCCCGATAAACAAGTTCATGGAAGAGAACTGGATAAAAAACCATTCGTCATCCTCAAACGAAGTCAACCTTGCGATAACTACCGATGACGAATTAATAGGTGTTACTGGATACATGAATATAGATTGGGTGAACAGGTGCGCTGAATTTGGCACAGGCATATTCAACAAAAAATACTGGGGGAAAGGATACGGGACAGAGACTACAAAGCTCATGTTGGAGTATGCCTTTCGTAAACTTAATCTGAACAGAGTATATCTCCGGGTTTTCGATTACAATGAACGTGCAATCCGGGCGTACGAAAAATGCGGTTTTGTTTTAGAAGGGAGACAGAGACAGGCCGTTTTTTCGAATGGGAGATACCACGACGTCCTCATGATGAGTATTCTTGCTGAAGAATACTTCAAACCCTGAATTAGGTAAGGGAGGGAAAACAATTGGTTAAAAGAAATCTTGTTGTTTATCCTCTTTACAGGTTTTTCATAAATATGCTTATAATAGGGCCAATATTGGTTCCCTTTATGCTCTTCAAGGGATTGAGCTACTCTCAAATTATGCTGCTTCAGTCCATAGCAGCTATATCGGTATTTGTATTTGAAGTGCCTACTGGTGCCATTGCGGATAAATTTTCAAGGAAAATTTCTCTTTTCCTTTCAGGGGTATTTGCGGCCATCGCGACACTACTCTATATACTTTTCAGAAATTTTTATGTTTTTGCCCTGGCGGAAGTATTGTTCGGGCTTGGTTTGACACTGGCCAGTGGAGCTGATTCAGCTCTTTTGTTTGAGAGCTTGAAGAAGATTGGGAAAAAAGAAGAATATCAACGCAGGGAAGGTAACGCCGCATCGTATATCTTCATTGGGCAAGGAGTGGGCGCTGTTCTAAGCGGGTTCCTTTACAAATACAATCATTTTCTCCCGTTCTGGATTAGCTTTGTAAACCTTTTGACGGCATCCCTGATAGCTCTGGCATTTGTTGAGGTGGAGCGCGAGAAAAGTGAACACAAATATACCGCTCACATCCTAAAAAGCTTTGGTATAGCCTTCAAAACCCCGCGTATATTATGGGCTGTGTGTTTTGCAGCGTTGATGGGTTTCATTGTAAGAGTTGGTTACTGGATGTACCAACCCTATTTTGCACAGGTGGATCTGGATATCGCATGGTATGGGATAGTTTTCTTCTTTTTCAATATGGTTGCAGCTTTCAGCTCTCACTTTCTTGTTAGGCGTTATTCGGATGAAAGACCCAGACGGGTGTTACTCGGCCTGAGTACCCTTATGGCGCTGAGCTTCATTTTGCCCATTATATTTGTGGCAAAATGGGCGATAGCTTTGCTGGCGCTCCAGCAGATCGTGAGAGGTTTGTACAGACCAACGATGAATTTCTATATAAACCACCAGATCCAGGATAAATACAGGGCAACGGTGATATCCACAGTGAGTCTTGTTTCAAACCTGAGTTTTGCAATTCTTTCGCCCGTTGTTGGAATTATGCTGGATAAAGAGGGAACGATACCAAGTTATCTGTTTGTTGGAATTGTTGCAGCTTCAGGAACGCTAGCATTGTACTTGCTGCGAAAAAAACAAAAAGCTAAAAAAGCAAATTCATAGAGAAATTTGGAGGTGCTTGAGGTGAAAAAACTCAATATTGCTCTCTGCGTTCTTATGCTTATTATGGTAATCCTCAATGGTGTGTTTCTTTACAGAAATTGGAATTTATCTCAAGTCCTCTCTGGAATGGTTGTATCCAATATCTCAAGATTGGAATCGGAATTACAGGGATTGCGGCATTCCGTAAATACCGCTTTGGGAAGAATTCAGTTGTATTCTGAAAACAATTCTGGAAATCGGATCATGGGAACTGAGTTCAAACTTCGTGGATTTGATGAAGAGCATGTAATACTGGACTGTCGTTTGTCATTTTCCAGAGTGGATAAAGATGAAAGAGTTTATCTTGTTCTTCACGAAGAGGGAAGTGATTTGTACCAGAAGATAGAGCTTACAAAACTGGAAGGGACCTTTTATACCGCGGAATTGTGTCTCGCTCCTGAAAAGGAGTACAAATATCAGGTTGTTTTTGAAAAGGACGGAACCACAATATCGAGTCAGGAATTTAAGGTTCTGGAGCATTATTACAGACCACAGGTTTGTAAAGTTACACCTGAATTTTTAATCAACAGTACAAAAGGAGAAAAAGTACCAGAACTGGTATTTAGGCTTGACATGGGTATTAAAGCCTATTTTGAAGAGTTGCAGGTGAAAACGGCTAAAGTAGTAGTATACGAAGATAGCACAAAGGTAAAGGAACTTTCCTTTTTTCAAAATCTTAAAGTCTCTAACTACGATTTTTATTACGGTTCCCGTAGTGTCTCCTTTGATCTTGATGGAAAAGATATAAGAAAGTATGATTTCTACTTTCTGGTTGAATACAAAGGTGGCCTGATAAAACGGGAAAAAATGAACGATGAAAAAAATCCCGTATGGGAGGCTGTGTTGAACAACTACGTGTGGTATCTGAAAAGTAATTAACGAGCGGCAATGCGTGTTATTACCCCTGACCGAATAGAAGGTGAATTGAGCATGTTCAAAAATACGATTTGGGATTTTGACGGTACTTTATGCGATACCTATCCTTCCATTGTTAGATCAATGAAGGAAGCATTGGAAGGTTTCGGCTATGAGGTTGCCGAAGAAGAGATTCTCTGGAATGTTAAGAAAACTCTTGGTTACGCTCTTGAGTATTACGCGGAGAAATTTGGACTGGGTGAAGCTCTGGAGAAAAAATTCGTGGAGCTTTCAAAGAAAGCTTCACCAACAGAGCGCCCACTGTATGATTACACCAAAGAGATTTGCGAACTCATCATCGATCGTGGTGGCATGAACTTCATCGTAACGCATCGGGATCTGGAATCTACCCTTAAGGTTACGGACTACTATGGGATAACGGAACTTTTTACGGAGATCGTGACCAGAGATCATGGTTTTGCGAGAAAACCAGATCCCGAGGCTTTCAATTACATTGTTAAAAAATACAATCTCAGAAAAGAAGAAACCCTGGCAATCGGTGATCGTGCTCTCGACATCATTGCTGACTAAAAAATGTGGAGTCAAGACCTGCTATTTCAACGAATTTGGTGTTTCAATCGACGTTGTGCCGGATATCGAAATTACGTCTTTCAAAGAGCTGTATGAGCTCATTAAAAGCGAAGGGAAGGGAAAATGAATGGAAAACAGGTATTTCACAATTGAAGAGATGGTTTCATTACCACTACTCAGAAACCCTGTTATAAATCCCGCAGGTAATAGAGTAGCTTATATCAAAATGAATACCGATTGGGATGATAATGAATTTCGAAGCCAGGTATGGGTATATGATGCGGAAAAAGATTTTTCTTATCCGATAACTGACTTCAAAACAGAGAGTACAGTGCCTTCGTGGTCTCCGGATTCACACATGCTTGCATATCTTTCAAACGCTGGAAAAAGCGGTGAGAAGAAGAGGCAGATTTTCGTCAAACGTTCCCCTGAAGAAGCAGCAATTCAAATTACCAGTGCACCTGATGGAGTGGATTCTTACAGGTGGTCTCCAGATGGAAAGGGTTTCTTCTATCTCAGTACCCCTGAGGATAAAGCAATCAAAAAAAGGAAAGAACTCTACGGTGATTTTGAATATGTGGATAAAGAATATCGAACGAGATGTCTTTACTACGTTTCAATCGATAAGGCTATTTCGAAGTTTGAAGAAACTTTGAAAACTCCTAAAGATATGAGAAAGGGTCAAGATGACAAAGAAGTTGAAACTGAAGATTTAGCAGAAAAACTTTTTTGTTCCGGAGGATCTTATTATAGTCAATTTTGCAATAACACCAGATTCCAAACGGGTATTATTTATTGCTGTTCCGCCTCCTAGCACAGCAAACAACATGGAGGAATCGGAACTTTATGTATTTGATTTAGAAAGCAAAAAGATTGAGAAGCTCGGTATTTCAAGGCTCGGTCCAGATTTTCACCTTTCTCCAGATGGCAGGAAATTGGCATATACGCTTACCAAAGAAGAGTACCCGTGGCAATCAAACAATCCCCTGGAGATACTCGATCTGGAAACTGGAAAAAGGGAGAAGATACATATAGATGTTGATTCCATCATCGAAATTGTAGCTTACACGAAGAAGGGGTTGTACATAAGCTGGAAAGAAGGTACAAGAATCAAGGTCGGGTTCTTGAATCCTGATGGAAAGATTGAAACTCTGACAGACGATAATTCGACGGTTTCCTGGTCTGCTGTGTCAGAAGACACGGATAAACTGGTTTGCATAAAAGCAACACCAACAAAACCTTTTGAAATATATCTTGAAGGCAAAAAGATAACTAACGAAGGAAAGATTTACAAAGAAAGACTGACTTCCAGAAAGCAGCTTATACGCTGGAAAAGTCTTGACGGTGTGGAGATAGAGGGCGTGCTGTCAACCCCACCGGATTTTGATTCTTCAAAGAGATACCCGTTGCTTCTGATAGTGCACGGTGGTCCAACGTGGCTATCCTTTGATATCCCAACTTTTAGTAAAGCGTATCCTTTAGAACAGTTTGTGGAAAAAGGGTTCATAGTTCTTGAACCCAATTATAGGGGAAGTGATGGTTACGGAGAAGAATTCAGAAGGCTCAATTACAGAAACCTTGGAATTGGTGATTATGCTGACATCATGTCCGGAGTTGATTATCTCATTGAGAAGGGAATTGCAGATCCAGAAAGAATAGGTATAATGGGCTGGAGCCAGGGTGGATACATAACAGCCTTCTGCTCTTTATACAGTAACAGATTCAAAGCTGCTTCTGTTGGTGCCGGGATAAGCGATTGGATAACGTATTACTGTGCTACAGATATTCATAATTTCACGGTGTATTTCCTCGGTGAAACACCCTGGAACGACGAAGAGATCTATAAAAAAACTTCTCCAATGACATACATAAAGAACGCCAGCACCCCAACATTGATACAGCATGGCGATAATGATCAGCGCGTACCCGCTCCCAATGCCTATAAACTTTATCAGGGTCTTAAAGATATGGGAGTGCCTGTGGAACTCGTTATCTTTAAGGGAATGGGTCATGGCATTCATAAGCCCGGAATCGCAAGAGCGATTATGAAACAAAATCTTATCTGGTTTTCGCATTATTTGCTCGGCGAACCAATGGAAGGATTTTACCTGAAAGATCATTTGAATGATTAGTTCGTAGAGAAAGGAGATTTTGTGAATTACTTCACTTTCTGATTATAATTGAATATAATAGATGCGGTAATGTTTATACAGGTGAAGTTGTGTACAAAACGAAATTCGCAGGAGGAAAATAAATTTGAAACTGGATGATCTCATCCCTTACGATTCTGAAAAAGGTGCGGGGCTGCTAATAAAAGTCGGTCCGCACTACATTTTTCAGGTGTCTGGTGAAAAGCATAATATTCTCAACGGAGAAAGGTTTTTTTCCGGAATAGGCGGACATGTCGAAGCAAGCGAAAGTTTTGTCGAGGCTGCCGTTCGTGAAGCAATAGAAGAGATCGGTACTGAAGTTGAATTGCTCAATTCGGAAAAGACCTATTATCTTAAACATACCGGACAAATCATTGAATTATCTCTTTATGAAGAAATAACACCCCTGATGATATACGAAATGGTTCACCCCGGGGGTACCCCAAAAGCGGGGAAACTATATTACATCGTAATCTTTATTGCAGAGCTCAAAGGGGATATAGGTGAGCTGAATTACTGGGAAGTAAGTGCCCTTCTTGGATTGAAAAAAGAGCAAATAGCGGAATATGTAGATAAAAAGGTATCCATCGAAAAAATATTGGAACAGGGAGGAGTAGTCCTTCGCGGGAAGATAAGCGC
The DNA here is from genome assembly GCF_001639905.1 of Kosmotoga sp. DU53. Classification (NCBI taxonomy): domain Bacteria; kingdom Thermotogati; phylum Thermotogota; class Thermotogae; order Kosmotogales; family Kosmotogaceae; genus Kosmotoga; species Kosmotoga sp. DU53. The sequence continues at coordinate 29,799 of NZ_JGCK01000045.1, forward strand.
TGGTACCAAGCTTTTTCCGCTTGGTACTGCAGCGGCCTTTGGGAAAGTGATCCGATTTTTAAGCCGAAGAGGAGAAAAAATATGATATTGAAAGAGGTTGATCGTAAAGAATTGGAAGATAGGGTCGTGACCTTTGAATATGAGAGCGATTATTACTTCGACATTAAAGTCAGTAGAGAAAGCAATGGCTGGAAAATATATTTGGAATTAAAGAGATTTGAAGAGACGTTCAGGAAAGTACACATGGAAAAACTAGTGGACAATTACAAAGAGGATACCCTGATATACGTTGCTGAGGTTGATGGAAAAGAAGCGGGGATCATACAATTTGGAGGCATTCATGATGGTTCGGTGCGGATATGGGATCTCTATGTCTGGAAAGGATTTAAGAGAATGGGGATTGGCACGGCCCTTATGAAGAAAGCTGAAGAAATTGCTCGATCTCAAGGGGCAAGGAGGTTGATTCTCGAAACACAGACATCAAATTATGCTGCTATAAAGTTCTATGAAAGTTGTGGCTTCCAGCTTTGTGGTTTTGATCTATCCAGCTATTCAAATTCGGATGTAGAAAAACATGAAGTAAGGTTGGAAATGGATAAAAAGTTGAGGTAAAAAGTTATTTTAAAGAGAAGTAGATTGGGAGGTAACGAAGAATGATCGAAGTTTCTCAGGTTCATAAGACCTTCAAAAGCAGAAAAAGAACGGTAAAAGCCGTTGATGGGATTTCATTCAAAGCTGTTCCAGGGGAGATTTTTGGTCTTTTGGGACCGAACGGTGCTGGAAAAACAACAACGTTGAGAATGATTGTAACGCTTCTTAAACCTGATTCCGGAAAAATAAGCGTCTTTGGCTACGACACTGTGGAAGATGCCAGAGAGGTCAGAAAAAGAGTTGGCTTTCTTACAAGTGATATGAAATTAGCTGGTAGCTTATCACCCCGGGAATTGATGTATTTTTTTGGCGATCTAAATCACATCGATAGAAATGTGGTCGAAAAAAGAATCGAGGAACTGGCAGAATACCTTGGCATGAAAGATTTCCTGGATGAGAGAGTAAGTAAACTTTCAACCGGTATGAAACAGAAAGCTGCGATAGCCATCAGCCTGATTCATGATCCTCAGGTTATTATTTTCGACGAGCCTACAAACGGTCTGGATATAATAACCGCGAGGACAGTAACGGAGTTTATAAAGGATTTTAAAAAGCAAGGAAAAACGATCATTATTTCCACCCATATCATGTCGGTTGCAGAAAAACTCTGCGATAAAGTGGGGATAATCCTTAAAGGAAAGCTTGTAGAAAATGATTATCTGGAAAACCTCTATGAAAAGTATCAAATGAACGATCTTGAGGACATCTTCTTTGCTGTTGCCGAAAGAGAGGGGGAACTTGCAGATGTTTAAGGATGCACTGATCATATTCAAAAAAGAATTCAAGAGCTTGTTCAAAGATAAAAGAACGGTATTTTCCATTGTTATTCTTCCAATGGTTCTTATGCCAATGATATTTATGGCTATAGGTTTCTTTGGTTCTGTTCAACAAAAGCAGGTAGCTGAGACGGTTTATAGAATTGGATTTGTAAATCTTCCGGATAAAGAATTTAAGATGATCCTATCGCAAATGCTTCATTTTGAAGAGTTTGATGTGAATAACTATAATGTGGTTAGTGATTCAGATAATACTATAATTGTTGAATTCGATCATAGCGGAAATAAATTGACCGCAAAAATCTATTACAACTCAACTTCGAGTAAATCGCGCTTCGCTTCACAGATGGTAAAAACAGCTTTGAATAGTTACGAAAAGCTGCTAGTGGCAAAGCGTTTGAGCAAGTATTCCCTTAACCTCAAAGACCTTGATGCTATAGATATTACTGATGTGGATATGGCTCCAAAAGAAGCTCAAGGGACTGATTTTCTTGCAGTCATGCTTCCGTATCTGATTCTTATCTATATCTTCTCTGGGTCCATGAACATTGGACTTGCTACTACAGCAGGTGAAAAAGAGAGAGGCACGCTTTCACCGATTCTTGTGAATCAGGTTTCGCGGACATCGATAGCTCTTGGAAAAGTGCTTTATGTTATGTCCACCGGATTGATAAATAGTGTTTCTACCGTTATTGGTTTTATGATAGCTTTCAAAATCCTTGGCGACTCTTTGGGTGGAGCTCTGCCAATGAATATCGCAGCATTTACTCCTGGAAAGACTTTAGGTCTTTTGTTCACCATTCTTACGGTTTCAGCTCTTGCCTCTTCCATAATTGTTTTACTTGGAAGCTTTGCCAAAAGTATGAAAGAAGCTGGAACGTATATTATGCCGATTTATATTGGTGTTCCGGTACTAGGGATATCAACAATGCAAATGGATCCTTCCAAACAATTGAGTATGTATCTGATACCAATGCTGAATAGCGTATTCGTAATGAAGGACATTATAATAGCGCGGTTTGAACTCACAAAATTCCTTGTAATGCTTTTGAGCAATATAGCAGTTACAAGTGTTGTAATATATGCCATAGCGAAATTGTTCAATTCGGAAAGAATATTGGAAAGCAGCGAGTAAAGCCCAAAGGAAAGGAGCTTAAAGTGGTTTTTCGAAGACTAATATTACTGGTGTTTATAATTCTCTCAGTAGGGAGCTATGCTACAGATATCGTTGTGGAGAACCCTGCGGGGTTCTCCCTTTATTCATCTATTCATCACGATGCAGCCAGAGAGCTTGAAATCCGAAAGGACATCATTATTATCCCCGGAAAAAGTCCCAATCCTGTGGTTTATTCAAGAGCCTGGGTTGAGAATGACAAGGTTACAAAGCTAAAGCTAGAAAGACGCTTTGATTTTTCATCCAGCTTCAATGACCTTTTACTGATCGATGGTGGGTACCTCTCTCAGGAACAAATTGATCACATCATTCTTCCGGCGGATTTTCTCAGAACCTCCCCAATTAATTCCTTTCAGTTCTTGAAGGAGAATACAGCATCCCGAAAGGACCGATTTACTTATAACGAGCTCGATCCGTTTTCCGGAAAGGTTCTTGAGTTTGAATACGACTATGAAAATGAGATTACTGTTGACACAGAGATTGGGAAAGTAAATGTGGGTGTTTATAGAATGAAAGTAAAATCGATGGGACTTGAAGGTGAGTACAGTTTCGACGCTTCGGGTGAACCTGTTGTCGGGAAGTTTATGGGGTCAACGATTTATAATCTCAAATACTTTCCGTCAAAAAAGATTGCCGGTAAGTTCGATTACGAAAGCAGAAAGATTTCTCCCTACCTTTTTGGCAACAACTACTGGTCGGAAGCTTATATAAAGCAAACTTTCGGTTTTGTGAGAAACTCAGCGATTGAAATGATGCGCTGGGGTGGAATTTACAGAGATAAGGAGAAAAGAAAACCAGAGGATCTGAAACTCTTTAAGAAGTTCATAGATTATACGGGTGTTGTACCGCTGATACAGTTAGGATATTTTACCGATGAACCCGTTGAAGAACAACTCGAAAAAGTTCTGGCATTTATTCCTGAGACAGAATTCGTATCCTTTTCGAATGAGGCAAATATTTATCCTGTAATAATGGGGAAAAATGTTTCCGTTGAAGAATTCAATTCCAGATATAGATCAGAGGTCTCAAAAATAAAAGAAAGAGCTCCTTTTATCAAAATAGTGGGACCGGATTTTACAATTGGAAACCTTCCGCAGTATGATTCCTGGTTGAAAAAATTCCTTGAAAAAAACGGAGATTTGATCGACATATTCTCGATTCACTACTATCCCTTTGATGGTTCCCAAAGCGCAGAAAGAACGCTTGAGAACATAGAAGAATTCCCGGTTTATATCGACCAGCTGAGAAAGCTTCTCGGGAAATACGGGCTTGAAGATATCCCTATTGCCATTACCGAATGCAATACCTCCTATGACTTCAACTCTTCAGGACCTGGTAACGCTTCCACATTCGAAGCAGCTCTTTGGGCAGCCGCAGCGTTTATAACAGGAATTGAGAAAGAGCTCTGGTCGATACAGCTGTGGGGAATCGTAAATGATGGAACCTTGAGCCTGTTGAATATCGAAGACGGATATACAGATTTCAAACCAACTACCCGTGTTTACTCTGTATTCAAAGACTTTAGCGACAGATATATTCCCGTTGAAAACAAAGTGTCGAAATTGAAGATCGTATTTTCTCCAAATGAGGACCTTGGAGTTATAGTTGCTGTTGTGGTAAATTATGATTCTTCTCCAAAAGAATTGTTGTTGAGAAAGATTGATAACGGGATATCTGTCGAACCCATGGAAGGCGGAATAAAAATAGAAGGCTTATCCATCACTCTTTTATATCTGAACGAAAAACTTGAGGTTGTGTATAGGAAAGATTATACAAAATGATCGGGATTCGAGATCTGAGATCCGGGAATCGAAAGAGCCAACGAGCGATACTGGATGTTGGAGAGTGGAGATTAGCGAGATTCGGTGCGACTGGCTACGCCAGTGAGGCGCACTCCTGCGGAGATAGAAAACATTAGACGCTTGCAAGGCTGTCAGCTGATGGAGCGACGTTCGAAGACAGAGGCTTGCAGACGCTGATGAAAAGCCGAGATTTGAGATCCGAGAGTCCGAGAAGGCTGCTTCGCAGCGGACGCGAATCCCTTCGGGATTGACCCGAACTCCTGGTAAGAATCGAGAGTCCGAGAACCGAGAGGGCCGCTGTGCGGCTGGTGAGCACGCTTCGCGTGGGTGGGCCCAGCTGCGCTGGGGGTACGCCTGACTACGTCAGGGGTGTGCACTCCTTCGGAGTGGGTAAAAACTGTCATTCTGGAGATGTTTTATCCAGAATCTTATTTTCTTAAGTACGAGATCCTGAATCAAGTTCAGGATGACGATCTCTGCTCTTCGAAGCGAGTTTACCAATTGACAGCTTTGCAAGCATCGCTCCATCAGCTGACAATGTCGTGAGCGTCAGCCTCGTAAGCGTCCGGAACGAAGTTCCGCGCTTAAGCCGTTTCATGGTTCAAAAGAAGGTGAAAAAGTGAAAAGAGCCGTTTTACTTCCAATTTTGATGCTGATTGTAGTATTCTTGATGGAAGCGTGCTTCAAGCCAGAAGCAGAAAATAAATATTTTCTTTATCAGTTGGTTGAAATGGACATAAAGGAAGTTCTGGAGCATCAATTCGATTATCTGGTAACTGATTATTCGAGAGATGGTTCCGAAGATGGGCGATACTCGGAGGAAGAAATTAGTAAATTGAAAGAAAAGGGAATCATTCCTTTGTGTTATATAAGTATCGGTGAGGCTGAAGACTACAGATTTTACTGGCAGGAAGATTGGCGAACAAATCCGCCTGACTGGCTTGGACCAGAAAATCCGGAATGGGAGGGAAATTATAAAGTAAGGTATTGGTACGATGAATGGAAGAAGATTGTTTTTGAGTACCTGGACAAAATTATTGAGGAAGGTTTTTCTGGTATTTATCTGGATATAATTGACGCATACTATTATTGGTCAGTGGAAATGAACGAGCTTGGTGAAAAAGAAGCTGCTGAGAAGATGATTGAATTTGTGGAAGAAATAGCAAAATATACAAGAGAAAAAGTTCCGGGCTTTTTAATTGTTCCACAGAATGCAGAGGATATTCTCGAATGTGATGATGACGGAAGTTATCTGGATACGATTTCTGGGATAGGTGTCGAAGACCTTTCTTACACAACTGATGATAATGATAACATAATCGTACAGGAAGAGAGTGATTACAGAATCGAGTATTTAGACCGAATCAAAACAGCTGGTAAATTCGTCTTGAGCGTGGATTATGTATATGATCCAAAAAATCCGGATATGAATATAGTAGGAGATTATGTGAAAAAGGCGAGAAAAAGAGGATATATTCCCTATCCTGCCAATAAAAACAGAGCTCTGGATGAAATCGTGACGGTAATCTTTGAAATTAAATAGTTGGACCTGTTCGTAAATGTTGAAGAAATCGGATACTGTCCCATCGCAGGCGCACATCAACTGCGAAGCAGCTCTTTCGCCTTCTCGATTTCTCGGATCTCGGTTCTTGGCTTTTCATCAGCGTCTGCAAGCCTCCTGGACGTAGTCCAGCACTTCGTCTGTACCGCAGTGGACTGTCCCCATTTTCTTGACCTGTCATCCTGAACTTGATTCAGGATCTCGTACTTAAGAAAATAAGATTCTGGATAAAACATCTCCAGAATGACAGTTTTTACCCACTCCGAAGGAGTGCACACCCCTGACGTAGTCAGGCGTACCCCCAGCGCAGCTGGGCCCACCCACGCGAAGCTGCTCAC
>NZ_JGCK01000042.1:0-18809 GCF_001639905.1 Kosmotoga sp. DU53
CAGAATGGATAAAGATTTTCCATGATAAAGCCCTAACCATGGCATTGTTAGACAGAATTACACACAACGCTTTGATCCTCAATATGTCTGGAAGAAGTTACAGAAGAAGGGATATTTTAGAAGATACCTGAGGTGGGTAGCGGGTCATTTCCTTATGGCCCTCCCGGGTCAAAAACCTATTGACTTTATACATCCTTTACAAGGCATTTTGGCGATTTAGAGTTTCTCAAGATCCAAAGATAAAACAGACTCTGAACAAGAAAACCATACGGGACGTGATCCTGTATCTTAAAAAAGGTGGTACTGTCATGATATTTCCAGAAGGTTACTGGAACTGGGAAAAAAGACTTTACCCCGGAGTAGCTGTTGTTGCCCATAGAGCAAATGTACCGATCGTACCCGTTGGAATAGAGAATGGATATGTTTTCAGACCTGAACTTGATCATGAACCACCTCTAAAAGCTGTGAAACGTGTTATCAAAGATTACCGCAAACGTGGAACCATTACGGTCCATTTTGGTGAACCAATATATCCTGATCCGCTAAAAGAAGAAAAAGAAGATGTTGATCGAATGATGAAACTGATAGAGAGAAAATTCGGTGAGTACTACAATAGGTTCTACAACATGGAAGGCCCAAAGTGGATAGGATAACCTGTCCTCGTTTCGCAAAAAAACGGGTGGTATGACCACCCGTTCTTTAGCAACTTGAAATTTTATCAGAGTTTGTATTTTCTCAACAGGTCATCGAGGGCTTCTCTAAGAAGCGAAGATTCCGTTCTATTGAGCATTTTTGCCAATTTCGAGAGTCCATCGAGTTGAGACTTAAAATAATAATTGGATTTTAAGACCATTTTTTGTTCTCTTTCCATAGGTGCGAAGACTATCTGGTTCAATTTCTCCTTGGCTTTTCGCATTCCTTCTGAAAGGAGATTGAGTAATTTTTCTATTGACGAAGCGTTCCTTGGGTATTCCCCTACGGATCCGGAAACGGTGAAAGTGATCTCTTTTCCATTACATTCAACCTTCCCATCCTCGATAATCTGCCTTATTTCCTGTATTTCCATGAACAGATTTTCAAGGGAGTATTCAGTAGAGTATACGAAAAATTCGTCACCAAAACGTACAAAAGATACCTTTTCTGGAAGATTTTGTTTCAGGATTTCTCCAAAAAATTCCAGTACTTTGTCTCCACACTCACGCCCGAATTTCTCGTTTAGGGGCCCGAAGTTGTCTATGTCCAGATTTCCGATGGTGAGGCGCCCTCCTCTGGCTGCCTGTTCGAGTTCGAGTTTCCATTCATCAAAAGTCATAAAAAACCACCCCTTTATATATAGATATAGGTACATATATCAATATACATATTCAATATTTCCGATTCAGTTCATTTGTGTAAATTTGGGGTGAACTTAGTATTTATAGCAAAAAAGACAGGGGAGCCGTTTGGCTCCCCTGTCTTTTTTTATTAAGATTTAATACAGGTTACAGTACCGGTATATATCGAACGTATGGAACGTATATCGTGATTTTTTGACCCGGGTATATAAGATCAGGATTTTCGATCCAGGGATTCCATCTGAGAATGTCTTTAACGCTCACTCCATAGATCTTGGCAATCTTGCTGAGCGTATCACCGTAGGTGACTTCGTGAACCTTTTCAACGACGACGTGCCAATTGTTATCTGTTTGTGCCTCCACGACTTCGTGCTCCATTACATAATCCGCTATGAGTTCGGCAACTTCCATCATAACTTCTCTTACCACGGGTTTCCCTTTGAACATGGTGTAGCCACCGCCGCCACCTGCTCTGTAATTGTTGAGAACGATTTCGTATTCGGCTTCCATATCGATGGGTTTACCCTGGAATGTTAGTTCTACGATTCTGTCACCGACGGGCCTGTTGACGGCTATCGTGTAGTTTATGCCTTCCCACATGTCGTAGTTATAATGCCTTGGTTTGGGATCAACCCATGATTGGTTGACTTTTATTTGGTCATCTTCGAAAGCGAAGTAATCTGCGCTCTTTTCAAGGGCATCTTTTATGTCTTTACCCTTTACCCTTAGAACTTTCAATGTATTTGGATATATGTACACCGCGTTAATGTCTCTCAGTGTTATTGGGCCTTCTTTCCAGCCTTTTATATCGTTGTTGAAGAGAGCGGAAGAAGAGATCGGGGCAGCGCTGTAGTACATCTGGACTCTATTGATGAATTCTATCAATGGGTTATCTGCAAGACGTGCTATTAAAGGATCATCAATGTAGAAATCACCTTTTGCAAGTCCCACCGGCTGGTTGAGCCATTTCTGTACTTTGTCTTCGTAGGGCTGAACGAGTTCGAGAACTTCCTGATCGGCGTCAACAGTCTTTGAGCTGAGAAGTTCTACCTTTTTATCCACTACTTCCCATTTTCCGTTGGAATCGTCGAGAACGATGTCAATCTTACCGAGGGCTTTCCCCCAGTTTCTTGGCTGGGTAACAGCCACACCGTTGATGATTTCAGCTATTGATCTGTGCTGATGTCCGGTGAGAAGAGCATCGATTCCGGGCACTTCTTCGATCAACTGGTAGCCCTGATTTTCGCCAGTTAGTTCCTCTGTTGGTTCGCCCGTTTTTGGATCGCGTTCCAGTCCACCATGATAGCCAACTATCACCACATCGACGCCTTCCTCTTCCCTGAGGATTTTAACGTATTTTTTCGCTACTTCCACAGGATCAAGGAAATCCAGCTCAGCGATATTCTTCGGATCTTCCCAGTTAGGAATATACTTTGTAGTCAATCCCAGAATCCCGACCTTTACACCGTCAACTTCAGTGATCAGATACGGCTTGAAATAAGGTTCTTCGGTCCCTTTTTTGACTATATTGGCACTCAGGAATGGGAAGTTAGCTTCTGAAACAGCCTTGTTTAGAATATTCATGCCGTAGTTGAATTCGTGGTTTCCGAGTATGCTGCATTGATACCCCATGTAATTCATCACAAGAACCATAGGGTCTACAGGTTCGTTATCGATACGAGCGTGGTAATACTCCAAAGGAGTACCCTGAATCAGGTCACCCGTGTCGATGAGAAGAATGTTTGGATTTTCAGCTTTGACTGTTTTCACGAGGCTCTGGATCTTTCCAAGCCCGACGTAGTAAGGTTTGTTGGTGGCGTAGTTGATCGGGAAAATGTTTCCGTGTAAGTCGCTGGTGTGCAAGATCGTTAGAGTGATGGTTTTGGCAAGCAGCGACAAAGCGAGCAGGAGTATTAAAAATACCAAAAAGGTTTTCCTCATGCTTATTCCCCCCTGTCAGTTTTTTTTGGCAACAATATATTATACAAACTTATGGTTTAGCAGCAAAGTTTTGTGAGGAAGACTGTGTTACAGAATGGTTTCACTCGTTATTAGGCGCTTTTCTTATTGGGTATTAGATGTTATAATTTCCTTCGCTGCCGCATTTTTGTGTCTTCGATAGGTTCGCTATTTTGCTTGAACACTACGTTATTGACCCTTTTCTTCACCTTGGGAACCGCTCCGTCCGAAAGGAGGAGTTTTTTGTGCGTGGTCTAGCAATTGCCAGAGCCTCTTTCTTGCGGAACCAGGTTTACCTGTTGAATCACGTCGCTGCCAACATCGGAAGTTTTGTTTTTGGCTATATCTTCGTCTGTATATGGAAAGCCGTTCTTGGCGATTCACCCGAAGCCTCGACCATGATTACTTACGTTATGGTCAACCAATCTGCACTCTGGGTAACCATGTTTCTTCCGCGCGGTGCTTTTTTAATCCGTAAGGTTTACGATGGAACGATCGTGTTCGACCTCATTCGACCCTATGGCCTGATGTACCAGAGTTTCTTTGAAGTTCTTGGGCATATCGTTTATAACTTTGTTTTCAGATCATTGCCCATTTATCTCCTGGGAGTAACGTTACTTGGCGTGAAGTTTCCGGATGCAGGAAGGATAATTCCTTATATGGTATCGGTTTCCAATGCCTTTGTAATCTCATTTTTCATGAACTATTTTGTGGGCTTATGGATGGTCAAATTTCTTAACTACACAGCTGCTCAGGGAATGTACTACTTTTTTATGAACCTTTTCGGAGGATATTTTTTACCAGCACAGTACTATCCAGCATTCCTGAGAAAGATAATGCCGTTGCTCCCTTTCGCCTCAACAAGCTATATACCGGGAAGTGTTTATCTTGGAAAAATTGATCCCATTAAGGCTTTTGGGATCCAGTGGTTCTGGATACTCACGTTGGGGCTTACAGCTTTTGGACTTACCGAGCTTATAAAAAAAGAAATCAGGATCCAGGGGGGATAAAATGGGTGTATTCAAAGCTCTTCTTGTTGCAAGTTTGAAATCTCAAATCGAATACCGCGTCAATTTTTACGTTGATATGATCGTAAGCGGGCTCGCGATGTTCAGTGATTTTCTCATAATTGCGTTTATGATGCTTACCTTTAAAGATATGGGAGGATGGTCACTTTCCGAAGTAGCAATTATCTACTCGATCGTAGAAGCTGGTTGGGGGATCTTTAGAATTTTTGGAGACGGCATCCTTCGTTTCCAGGATTTGATCATCACCGGACGTTTTGATGCTATTCTTGTCAGGCCGATTTCAACGATCAAACAACTTATTCTCCAGCGAATAGAACTAAGACGAATGGGCGATATTATTCAGGCTGTGGGTCTCGGTGCATTTGGAATCACGTACGCTGGTATGTGGAATGTTAGATTCATTCTGTGGTATATCGTCCTGGTAGCTTTTTCAGCAGTTATTCATTTCTGCATCAATCTATTACTCGCAACGGTAGCTTTCTGGTCAGTTAGGAATGAAGATATCAGGGTTGTGGCTTTTTATTCTACAAAAGCGGCGGCAGCTTATCCGATAAGTATCTACGGCCCTTTTCTGAGAAATATACTTACCTTTGTTATTCCATTGGCAACCATTGCTTATTATCCTCTCGCCTATTTGTTGCACAAAACGAACGACATCTTTGCTCTCTTTGCCCCATTTATTACGGTTTCCGTGCTCGTCCCTGTAACATTTCTACTCTGGGGAACCGGAGTAAAACATTACACCAGCACGGGAACGTAGCGGTTACACAGGAGGTGATCATTATGGATGATTTTATTGAAGTGAAAGAGCTACAAAAAAATTACACGGTTTATGAAAGAACAGGACTGAAAAGGAAGAAAAGAATAGTTAGAGCATTGAGAAATGTAGATTTTACCGTAAAACGCGGAGAATTCCTCGGCTATATCGGTCCAAATGGTGCCGGAAAGTCAACTACAATCAAAATTTTGACCGGGATCATGGTTCCGGATCATGGAACGGTTAGGGTAGATAAATGGTGTCCCTGGAAAAACAGAAAAGAGTATGTGAAAAACATAGGGGTTGTTTTCGGCCAAAAAACGCAGATGTGGTGGGATCTTCCGGTAAAGGACACCTATACTTTGTTGAAAGCGCTTTACAAAGTTCCTGACGATAAATATAGGAAGCATATTAAATATCTTATTGAGAGGCTGCACCTATCTGAAATCTTGAATCAACCAGTCAGGCAGCTCAGTTTAGGACAGCGTATGCGTGCGGAGCTCGCGGCAGCAATGATCCACGATCCAGATATTTTATTTCTCGATGAACCGACAATCGGCCTGGATGTTGTTTCCAAACATAGAGTTCAGGATTTTTTGATGGAGCTAAACAGGCAAGGGAAGACAATATTCCTCACTACCCATGATTTGAAAGATATAGAGACCCTCTGCAACGAAATTTTGATCATAAACCACGGTACCCTCATTTACAAAGGAAAAGTCTCCGGATTGAAGGCGCTCACAGACATTCCGACGGTTATCAGGGCTACATTAAAAGAGTCCTACAAAAAAGTTCTCGCAGAAAGCCTTGAGTTCCTATCTGAGATAGGTGGAACATATCATCAGGAAAGGGACGAGATCGTTGTAAAACTACATAATAAAGAACGTCCTGGTGAAATTGCAAAGAGACTTTTTCAGAAGTTTGAGATTGAAGATTTCCGGGTGGAAGAACCTGATATAGAAGAGATCATAAAAGCCATTTACAGACAAAATTAGAAGGCAAAAAAACAGGTGGGGGGTGCCCACCTGTTTTTTATTATGTTTTCTATTTCTCAATCCTCAAGTTCTTCTACCAACGGTTTCTGTGATTTCGAGTTAGCAATAGCTTTTGCAGATTCATAAATCATCCAGGCGGTAATGAGCAATGTGACAACTGAGATGAATATCAGCAGCCAGTTCTGGGTTGCGATAAATTTATTCAGGTTGTAGAAGGTTGCCCATATTGTCATCGTCAGCATGAACACCATTGGAATAAGAGTAACGTAGAAAGGTCTCTTCTTCTTTGCGAGATAAACCGTTGCAATCATAAGAGCAAGACCGGCGAGAAGCTGGTTAAGAGCACCAAAGAGTGGCCAGAGTATGAGAGCACCCTTACCACCGGGCTTCAAGAAAGCGAGGACTGCTGCTGCAAAAACTACCACAAATGTTGCAACGTATCTATTGTCAAAGGGTTTGATAGTTTTACCTTTGCGGTTTTTCAAAAGTTCCTGCAACGAAAATCTCTGAATCCTCGTAGCTGAATCGAGAGTTGTCCCAGCAAAGGAGACGATGAAGACCGCCATGATGGAAGCGGCCAGATCTCTAGGTATACCGAGAGAAGCCATAAGGTTGGCAGATCCATCAACAACGGCCGCAAGCTTTGCACCAAGCCCACTCGCGCTCGCCCAGCTTGCATATCTTTCAGTGAATACCTGAGCGCCTCCTGACATACCGAGTCCGGCTGTAACGGCTATGATAACGAGTGTGGCAAGAACGCCTTCCAGAATCATTCCGCCGTACCCAACAGCCAGCGTATCCGTCTCTTTGTCAACCTGTTTTACCGTTGTTCCTGAAGCAGCCAGACTGTGGAATCCAGAAATCGCTCCACATGCGATAGTTATAAATAGCATTGGGAGTATTGGCGGGGCATCCGGGACGCTATTGAATGCAGGAGCCACTATGGTTGGGTGTGCCACAAATACGCCAGCCGTTAAGAGCCCCATAGCTATTAAGAGTTCGTGGGAGTTTATGTAATCCCTTGGCTGTAAGAGCCAGTGAACGGGAAGTGTCGAGGCTATGAAAACGTATACGAAGAGTATCAACGACCATGTGATAACGGATGATCCTGCTATTGGAGGAACCGTTATCGGGAGATACAGACCTATCCAGATCGTAACATACATGGCTATTATTGCTATGATTGACCATACGACATCGCTCTTGCCTTTTTTGTAAATCATGTAGGAAAGGAGCAAAGCTATGGGAATTTCCATCCAGACGGGGAATACTGATGCCGGGTACATGTTAAAAAGTATACCCATTATCATGGCGAATATGGCTATAACGATCCACAGCAAGAACTGGATGAGTATGAGGAATACAACAGCTGTTCGATTGCTTATGAGCCTCTTGTGAGTTCGCCTATGGTTTTCCCCTCATGCCTTGCAGAGATTACAAGGGCTGAGAAATCATGAACAGCTCCCATGAAGATCGAACCAAAGAAAACCCAGATAAAAGCTGGAACCCATCCCCAGATAACACCTATTGCGGGGCCAACTATCGGACCGGTACCGGCAATGGTTGTGAAGTGGTGCCCGAGTATAATATGACGCTTTGTGGGAACGTAATCGACCCCATCTTCGTACTTGTGGGAAGGCATCACGTTTTTGTTGTTTAGTTTGAAGATCTTGTTTCCTATCCATCTGCCGTAGGTGTTGTAGGCGATGATATACCCAACAAACGCGAGTATAGCCAGAAACAATGAGTTCATAAGCTCTCCTCCTCCATTGAGATTAGTAAACCCGCAACCTTAATTTTATTAATTGAATTTGTGAACGATCAATTCTTTTGGAGCAAAAGGCGCAGATTTTGGAGTGAAAGGCGGGCTAGAGGTGGAGGAGCTTCTTAATCTTACTTTTGTAGTTCTTTCCTATCGGGATTTCCTTTCCATTGGAAAGAGTGAGAAAGTATGAACGGCTTCCTGGCCATGAGGAGAAACGTCTAACTTTTTTTAGGTTTACAATAAATGACTTATGTACTCTTGCAAAAAAAGATGGAAGACTTGATTCTAATTCTGAGAGATTGTAACGATAAACTTCAAGCTCATCTTCTTTCGTGTGGAGATAAACTTTTTTATCCATAGACTCGAAATAGAAAATCTCTTCAAGATCAACCATCTCAAGAAGATTATCTTCTTTCACCGGAACTTTTTCCAGCACTCCCTCTTTAGCCAGAACCTTTTCGATGCGTTCAACTGTTACCGCGAACCTTTCCGGACTTACCGGTTTCATCAGGTAATCCACTGCATCAACTTCAAAAGCATCGAGAGCATATTCATCATAGGCAGATATGAAAACGACAAGGACCTTTTCTTCAAGTCGATTCAACAGTTCAACAAATTCAACTCCATTGAATCCAGGAAGCTGGATATCGAGAAAAACAACATTCGGTTTTTTTGTTTTAATTATGTCCAGGGCCTCTTCCGCCGAAGAAGCTTCGCCCATCACTTCAATATTTTGATAATCTTCGATAAGCTCGATAATTGCTTTCCTGGCGATTATTTCATCGTCGACAACGATAGCTTTTATATTCATAAGCTTTTGGCGTTTAGATTTTCAATTTCAAAACTCGGAGAAATAAACGCCTATGCCTCCCTTCTTCAAGCATACTTAGCTTATTTCACTAACCTTTTTCTTTGCCAGTGATTCCGGTATTCTTATCGTTATGGTCGTCCCTTTCATTGGTTTGCTATTAACTTCCAAATGGGCTTTTTCTCCGTACAGGTTAGACAATCTTTCCCTTATCAATTTTAACCCAATACCTGTTTGAAGCTTATTTTCATTTTCTATACCCTTTCCTGTGTCGAATATCAAGATCTCGACATTCCTTGATTTAACTTTCACACTGATTCTTACGAATAGCTTTTTGTTTGGTATCATGCCGTGCTTGATCGAGTTCTCTACTATCGGTTGGATTGTAAAAGGTGGAATCCAAAATGGTTCTTTGAGGTCCTTTTCCATTTTGAAGTCCAAAAGCTCGCCAAAACGGATTTTCATGAGTTGCAGGTAATTTCTTACAAAAGAGAGTTCGTCGTCCAGAGGAACGAAGGTTCTCTTTTCGCGAAGTGTATATCTCATCATTTCTGAGAGTTTTAGGATCATTTCTCTGGCTTTTTCTGAATCGTGCCTGGTTAGGTAAGCCAGAGCATTGAGTATGTTGAAAAGGAAATGAGGATCTGTTTTGGCTACAAGTTGCCTGTAACGCGCTTCCGCGTTGTCTCTGGCTTCTTTGCTGGTTTTTGAAAGTTCGAGTTCAAGAGAAAGTATCTGTCCAAGGCCCTTTGCAAAGGTTATCTCGTACTTCTCTATGTCATTTTCCTTTGTTTTGTATAACTTCAACGTTCCAATAGTCTCGCCATTTGTGAATTTTATGGGAATGAGAATGCCTCTGAACAGGGGACAGTTTTTATGACTGCAACCAATACCTGAACGGTGTTTTATTAGTCTAGCTTTACCTTTTTGAATGGTTAGTCTTGTGGATTCTGTGAGATTTGGATTTCCCGGGGTGTGGTGATCTTCGCCGGCGCCAACGTGACTCAGGATTTTTTCTCTTGTTGTGAGCGCTACAGCGTCAAAACTTGTCAATTTCTTTATCGTTTCACATATCTGTCTTGCTGTGGTCTCATTGAGTCCTTTATCTTTAAGACCTATCGTGTTCTCTACTATTTTGAATATCGATTGAGTGGTTTCTTCGGTTACATTCTCTTTTTCTATTTGGAGGTTTCTGAATATGAGTGAAAGCAATAAGACGCCGATTGAATTTCCTAAAACCATTGGAAGCAAAACAGTGGTCACTATGTCTGCGGCAATGTCTTTTGGGAAGGTTACCAGATAAACAAAGCCAAGGTGTAAAAATTCCATTCCAATTGTCAAGGGAACCACAAACTGAGGACGTAGAAGCTTCGGCCCGAAGAGTTTTCGTGAAAAACCTGTTAGAACACCAACCATGATGGTTGCTAATGAACACGATATCCCGGTAACTCCTCCAAGGGTCATCCTGTGAAGTCCAGCGATAAGGCCGCTTATAGTTCCGGATATCGGCCCGCCTATGACTGCTGCGATTATAACCCCCATATCTCGATAGTTTGTTATAGCCGTTTTATACTCTATTCCGAGAAAGGTTCCTATGATACCGAGAACTCCCCCAAGAATTCCTATAAAAATGGTTGATTGTGGTTTGGAACGTATGATTAGGTGTCTTTGAGAGAAAGAAAAAGTGAAAATAATATAGATGGTCATGGTGATTATGGCTACTCTCTCAATCAGGATGAAAGCGATGTTTTCAAACATACTCTCCCCCTAAACCGGATCTCCACTCATGCCTCTGTATCCAAATTCGTCGCTGGCTATGATAAACACCTTTTGTCCTGAGGCTTTGAGTTTTTTAAAAAGTTTCTTTGCTTCCTTTCTGGGGTTCTCAACGACTTTAACATCGCAATAGAGAAGTTCTTTGATGAATTCTGTCGCCGCTCCTACAGGTTCCCTGCTAACGAAGAAAATAAATTTTGTTGAAAACCCTTTTTCAAAGTAGTCTTTGATAGCTCTAAAATCTTCAACTCCCGCTAATCGCCCATAAATTATTGCAACCTGGTACTCTGCCACTTTATCTCCTCCGTTTGGTTCAGCAAGAACAAATTTATTATACACTAGCTGTAATTTGAACCTTTATCGCGTATCATTATTTCTCATTTGCGTTACTTTAAGTGCCAAGAAAGATTATCCCTCTTTTTTGAGTAGATTTATTTTTGACGCAACGTTCCCTTTTCGAGTAGATTTTTTTTGAAGCAATTCGTTTTCTTGACTTTCATGGTGGAAAAGTAGTATAATAAATATAGCAATTTAGATGCGTTATAAATTGTAACAATTAAAAATTGGAGGTGAGTTTTATGGAAGAAAGAATCCCATTGATAGGAGAAAAGTTCCCTGAATTAGAGGTACAAACAACACATGGTGTTATGAAACTTCCTGACGTCTTTGAAGGCAAATGGTTCATTCTCTTCAGCCATCCAGCAGATTTTACGCCGGTTTGTACGACCGAATTTGTTGCTTTCCAAAAGCGATACGATGAGTTCAAAAAGCTAAACACTGAATTAATAGGTTTGAGCATTGACCAGGTGTTCTCCCACATTAAATGGGTTGAATGGATCAAGGACAATCTTAATGTAGAGATTAAATTCCCTATAATCGCGGATGATACTGGGAAAGTTGCTTCCAAGCTTGGACTAATCCATCCCGGAAAAGGCACGAATACTGTCAGGGCTGTTTTCATCGTTGATCCAAAAGGAATTATCCGTGCCATACTTTACTACCCGCAGGAACTCGGCAGAAACGTTGACGAAATCTTAAGAATGACCAAAGGATTCCAGGTTTCTGACGATAAGGGTGTTGCTATTCCAGCGAATTGGCCAAACAATGAGCTTATTGGCGATGAAGTTATTGTTCCACCTGCAAGCGACATAGAAACTGCAGAAAAGAGAAAAGAAGAATATCAATGCTTTGATTGGTGGTTCTGTCACAAAAAAGTCGATTGATCAATTTCAGTTACCCCCTGAGCGAAAAACTCGGCCACAGGCGAGGTTGAAAAGCCTCGCCTTTCTTTATTTTTTGAGGTTATTGTATTTTTCTTTAAATTCCGAAAGCACTTTTTCAAATTCCAGAATATGGGAAGCAGCTTCATCGAGAAACATCATTCCAGAATCTGTTATACGGTAAATCTTTTTTGCTGGACCGGGAGCGGAAGTATCCCAATCGGCAATTACAAAACCATTCATTTCCAGTTCTGCAAGTAAACGATAAAGGTTTCCCATGTTACTGATTCCTTGTTTCGCCAAACCCAGCTCACGGAGTCTCTCAGATAACTCATATCCATGGCCAGGCTTTTCAGCTATCAAAAGTAACAAAAACACGCTTTGCCACCAGCGCCACATTCCTCTACCTCTACCAAAACCAGGCATATACATCACTCCTAATTTATCCTGGGATGAAAATAATGGGTTGGGATCATTTGATCCCAACCCAATTATACATAGATTCAGTTTATCATTCAGCCCTAAGTTTTCTTATAGCAGCTTCAGCTGCAGTTATAATTGGATATACAGTGGGAGCAGATGTCAAAAGTGGGTGGGTGCCTATCTGCATGGTTACCAGATCGTTAGCCGTAACTCCCATTTGTAAGCCAAGACCAAGAATATTTATCATTTCGCCTACACTCTTTCCACCAGCTATCTGCGCACCAAGCAGTATTCCGCTTTCTTTAGAAAAAGTCAACATTACATAAAGGCTGCTTTTATCTGGAAGTGTACCAGGATGCCTATCTATGCTTTTTGCCTCTCCAACAACGCATTCGAAACCTTCCTCGCAAGCCGTTTTGTATGTCATTCCAGCAGCCCCAAGGGTCAATCCTTCAACCGAGGTTGAGAATACTCCCAGATTTCCATGATTCTCTCTCACGACTTTAAGAGTGTAAAGATTTGCTCCGGCAACTCTCGCGTCAAATGCGGCTGTGGATGCCAGCATGAGTTTACTTGGTTTTCTGGTGAAGAAATCTTTGTGTTCTGCACAGTCTCCAACAGCGAAAACATCTTTAACACTGGTTCTCATGTATTCATCTACCCAGATGGAACCACTGTATCCGAGATGGATAGGAAGCTTCTTCACAAGTTCAGTATTCGGTTTGTACCCAACAGCAAAAATAACCATGTCCGTTGGAAGTTTTTCACCACTGGAAAGTTCAACACCTTCGACCTTATCTGTTCCAAGAATCTTTGTCACAAGGGTATCGGTCATTACAACGACATTCTTTTCTTTAAGATTTTCTTCCATCAACTTGCCAAATGATTCGTCGAAAGCAGCGGGAAGGAGATGATGCTTTGCTTCAATTATTGTAACTTTCTTCCCCATCTTTCTGATTTCATCGCCAACTTCAACGCCGATGAATCCTCCACCAAGGATTGTTACATTGTCCGCTTTCTTAGCCGCTTCATAAACCTTCTCTATTTCTTCTTTGTTTTTTGGAATTGCGTAAACGCCGTTTAATTCCGCTCCTTCTATTTTTGGGATAACCGGTATGGAACCAGTAGCGAAAACGAGTTTATCATACTGGATACTTTCGCCTGAAGCTGTCTCTACTATTTTGGCTTCAAAATCTACGCCGATAACCTCCGCAGTCATGAATTCCACACCGAGGTTTTCTGCGGGTTTGGTTCCCATTATGTTGCCGTCAACCGAACCTATGGTACCAAAAATGTACGGAATACCACAGGGAACAAGTCCGACGTTTTCTTTTCTGATTATCAGAATCTCCTTGTCTGGATAGGTTTTCTTTGCTGTTGTTGCGGTAACAAGCCCGGCGGGGCCTCCACCGATTATGACAACATCTTTTTTCATAAAAATTACCCCTCCTCCATAAATCTGTAGAATACAATTCCATTGTAGACAATCTTCTTTACATGAACAAGATCTTCAAACTCCCTTAGAAATTGTTTGCAATTAATTTTTCTTTGTTCCAAAAAACTACATATATCGTTTCTTGACATTGGATGACGCTTTATAATCTCGAGAAGAGCACTTTCAGCATTACTTTCCGAAGAAACAAATTTTCCGGAAGTACCTTTTTCGATGCTTGTAGCATTTAATAACTCCCGTGCTCGCTTTATCGTTGACTCATCGGGTTTTTCAATCCATGGTTCTGCTGGAGGACGTAGCGGAACATTGACATACACCCTATCTGGTTTTAGTTTTGCGATCCGCTCAGCTAATTTTTCCTGTTGTTCTTTAGAGTCGTTCAGCCCCTTTATGAGCATAACTTCGAGCCATATTTCACCTGGAAATGAATTTCTTAATTCAAGGAGGCCTCTATAAACCTTCTCAAAACTCAATTTGCCAAATGGTCTGTTGATGCGTTTGAAGCTTTCCTCATCCCAGGCATCAAGAGTGGGCATTATAATATCCGCTTGTCTGACTTCATTTCTTACATTTTCATCGTAACACAAAGAGCCGTTGGTAATGACCACAACGGGTTTTTTTGATAATCTCTTTATCCCGGATATTATGATATCTATGGTCTATACAACAACGGCTCTCCTTCCGAAACGAGGGTTATAACATCATATTCGTTCTCGATGTGCACTTTTAAAAATTCTTCGAGTTCACCCAAAATTTCGTTTGGAGGGTAAAAGCTTTGTCTTGTGTTGCATATTTTCGTAGTTCTTCCAAGTTGGCAGTAAACACAGGAATAATTGCAGACCTTGAAAGGAACGGTGCTCACACCGAGGGATCTTCCCAGTCTTCGTGAAGGGACGATTCCATAAACATGTCTCGAATTCTTATTTCTGGCGTTGGGGTGGTTCATATGGCTCCGCCTCGCCCCCGACCAATTCCTCTTCCAAATCCGCGTCCCATGCTGCGGCCTCGGCGCCGTCCTCCTCCTCCTCCTATTCCTCTTCCACGTAGAAAGGGGTTTTCAGAATTGGGATGGATTGCGTTTTTGGGGCATACATCAAAACACTTTCCGCAGCGCGTACAGACGGAATTGTCTATCACGGCTTTTCTGTCTTTCATTTTAATTGCGTTCTCAACCGGGCAAGCCTGTACACAAAGGCCGCACCCGATACAATCGTTTTCTTTAACCCACGGCATTGAACTACCTCCTCATCCATGGGAAGGGCCGGGAGTTTCAAGTGCTGAGAGATCACCATTCATAGCGCTTTCTATGTTCTCCCTGGCTGTTCCCTCCTTTGCAATTAAAACCTTCATTCCGACCTGTTTCAGTGCGGAAAAAGCATTTTGACCAACATTTTTTGCTATAAGGACTTCGGCTCCTTTGCTTGCCAGAGTTTCAACCATTTTTGGGCCGGCACCGTGAGCCTGAGTTCCTTCATTTTCAAAAAATTCCGCTTCTTCTGTGTCTGAATCGTATATAACGAAAAAGGCTGCTCTTGCGAATCTATCATCAACCTCCGCATCAAGGCTCTTATCTTTAACTGGCAAAGCGTACTTCATCTTCTATTCACCTCCAGGTTCTAAAGAATCAATGATTATGGAACTTCTTATCAGGTTCATAATTAACACTTTTCAACTGCCCTTCAAGATAACCATCAATAATTTCTTTTAGAGAACCACTTGCGCCTGTCAACACTTCAACACCAAAACTGCTGAAAAAAGCTTTAGCTCTAGCACCCATTCCCCGAGCTATAAGAACTTTCGCACCCTTTCGATAAATATACTCGGGAATCTCACCTGGTCCATGATCTTCAAATGGATTGGGTTCAATTTCCACTGAAGAAATTTTATTGTCTTCAACTTTTACAAAAGCAAAGTATGGAGCATGCCCAAAGTGTTCAGAAATCATAGCTTCAAGACCAGCATCATTCATTACAGGAACAGCAATAATCACAGTTCCACCTCCTAACTAAGTTTGTCTTTGATTTTTTTGTATAGCTCCCTTATTGCTTTGGCGGCTTTTGAATTTTCGTTAATAACTACGGGTTGCGCTTTTATAGTCGCTTCGCGCACCATGGGATCGAAAGGTATTTTCCCAAGAATCTCAATGCTTTCTTTTTTGCACCAGTCAATAATCTCCTGGGTCTTATCCTGGTTGAGGTCAAATTTGTTTATCACGATCCCAAATTTCCTTCTAAAATGACGGACAGTTTGAACAATTCTGTCGAGATCATGGAGCCCTGAGACTGTAGGTTCCGCAACAATAACAACGTAATTCGCTCCAGTAATAGAAGAGGTAGCGGCACATCCGATACCTGGGGAGCCATCTATTATGATCGTTTCCCTTTTCTCATCTTCTGCAGCCTTCAAGGCCAATTTTCTTACTTCGGCTATCAATCCACCGGAGGTTTCTTCCCCGGGATCGAGTAGTGCATGGCTTAACGGAAGATCATCGACTTTCGAAAGGTAATAAACACCAGAACGGTTGTCATTTAAGGAGATTGCATTTATCGGGCAGGTGAGAACGCATGCTCCACAACCTTCACAGGCGTATGGATCCACAGAATAAGGATTTCCAGGTCTTATGGCATCGAAGCGGCAGGTTCGTTCGCATATGCCGCAAGCAATACAAGTATCATTTATTTCAGCTTTTTTCCCGCCGATATACTCATGAGTTTCAAGGGTTTCTGGTTTCATAAGAAGATGAAGGTTCGGCGCGTCCACATCACAATCAGCCATTACATGATTATCGAAAAGATATGAAAGCGAGCCGGAAAGAGTCGTTTTTCCTGTTCCGCCTTTTCCACTAACAATGGCTATTTGCTTCATTTCTTCATCACTCCGGTTATGCTATCAAAGAGTTTTTCGAAGTGTCTAAACCACTCAGGGTTTTCCTTTGTAAAGAGAAGTCCGCGAGAGTAGTATTCTGCTATATCTCTATCAAAGGGAATCCTATCTAAAACTGGAATGTCTTTTTCTTTTGCGAATTTCTCTACTTCAGTGTAATCATCAGATGCTCTATTTACTATGATTCCCATGGGAATTTTCATTTCTTCCACAACATCTACCGCCAGTCTTAGATCGTGCAGTCCAAAAGGAGTTGCTTCGGTTACCATAAGCGCAAAATCGGTGCCTCGCAATGTTTCAACAACAGGACAGGAAGTTCCTGGTGGCGCATCTATAATCGTTATCCGGGAACCATCTATATGTTTTTTCAACTGACGTATAACCCTGACACCAGAAGGTTCTCCTATATTCAACAATCCCATTCCAAAGGATAGGTTTTCATCTACTTTACCGAGTTTAATAACGCCAATCTCCTTCGGTACTTCATATATTGCTTTTGTTGGGCATACTATCGAACATGCCCCACAACCATGGCAAAGATTGTCAAAAACCATTACACCCGTTTTGAAAACAGATATAGCACCAAACTGGCAAACTCTACCACATTCACCACATAGAGTACATTTTTCTTTATTCACCCTTGGAAGCAAAAGAGAAACCTGTTCCTGATTCTCGAACTCTATTTCAAAGAAAAGATGGGAATTTGGTTCTTCTACGTCAGTATCGAGAAGTTGAACTGACATTGTTCTCGAAAGAGTCCACGCTAGATTTGTTGCTATAGTAGTTTTCCCTGTTCCACCTTTTCCACTGAGAACAGCTATTACCAAGATTCAACCCTCCTAAAAAAAGATTGTACGATTAGAGGTATACTCTTCACATAAAAAAAGAGGCCTTGATGAGTCTTGGTTGATATCTGGCGGTAATGTGTAGCTCAGCATTTGGAGGCCTCTTTCAAAACATGAATGTTTTGCCCAAACTATTATAATCATCCATGGCCCCAACCTCTGCCACGGCCGTAGCCTCTTCTAAAACCCAATCCGGCTCTCTTGCCGTACCATCCATGTCTCCAGGCCAAACCAGGTCCTCTGAGTCCGGACCATCCATAGCGTGAAATGTAAGGGTTGAACCATACAGAACTTCTTATAGGAGAAAAGTCTCTACCAGAGTAAAATCTTGTTGAGCACCAACCAAGGCCACGCCCGGTCATTGGACCATATCCCATTGGGCCCGATCCATCACCAAAGGGCATTTTTTCACCTCCCCTGATCCTGAAGTCCTTTCAGTCTTCTTTCAACTTCAGCCAATTCTTCTTCAAGGAATGCTTTGTATTCCATTAACATTTGCTCTTCTTCCCTGGGATCCGGTCTCCATGAGCCATAAGGGTCATATGCAGAACCACGAAAACAATCAGGTTCGGGACCATAACCATATCCGTAACCACCATAGCCCCAACCAGCCGTTCTACCGTAACCTCTTCCGTAGCCTCTGCCAAAGCCGCGTCCATAGCCTCTACCGTAACCTCTTCCGAAACCATTTGGCATATAATTCACCTCCTTGAATTGTATCATATATATGTGTTCTACATATATAATACTACCACATTCCTCTTGATGTCAAGGCGCGTTTTGGAGATCATAAAACATGACGCTCGCGAGGCTGTCAGATTGTAAAACGACGCGAACCGCAAGCGGTTGTTGCGAACTCTTTCAGAGTTGTTTCGAACCACTATGTGGTTGCTACGAACTGCTTCGCAGCGATAAAAACCGTTGTAGGTTGTGCGTAAGAATCGAGAGAAAACGCGGACCGTACCATCTTCTCACAAAACAGTCATTCTGGAGATGTTCCATCCAGAATCTTGTTTTCAGGACCAGATCCTGAATCAAGTTCAGGATCTACAAGGGCCTCTCTATACCCCAAACGCTCTTGGACTATCGATTCTTACGTACAATCCACAACGTACAACCCGCAACGATTTTATATTCTCGGGTTCTCGATTCTCGGCTCTCGAGTTTTATACAGCATGCTGTGCCCCTACAGCAATGGTTTTCAATTGTCACCGGCTTGACCCCCAAATATTGGACAAAAGCAGACCAACATCAAGGATTTACGTACACAGGCTCGTTTTGGCTGGAGAATTCAGTATAGTATCTTGGTGTTTGGTATTTCAATGACCCATGAGGTCTCAGGTTGTTGTAAAAAGACAGATATACCTTTAGTTTTTCACACAAGTCTTCAAGATTCTTGAATTCGTTGTTTCTTACGAATTCCCTTTTCAAAGAAGAGAATGACGATTCAATAAATGCTTGCGAATCCGGATTCCTTACTATTCCAAATTCATGGATTATATTTTCTTCATTCATGTATATTCCCGTATCTAATGCTTTAAATTGGCTTCCGTTATCCGTTCT
>NZ_JGCK01000024.1:0-51599 GCF_001639905.1 Kosmotoga sp. DU53
AAAAGGATAAAAACGAACGAATATGCTGGAACGGATAAACAAAGAACTAAAAAGGCGTACTAGAGTGGTAGGAGCTTTTCCAAATGATGCGGCACTTTTGAGGTTGGCTGTCGCAATCTTACTTGACATTAACGAAGAATGGCTGCTTGGAAGGAGATATCTAAACATGGGATCTTAGCCTGTTTTAGGATACAGGGATATTTTTACAGCACTTTCTTGACATAGCCGTATTGTTAGCGCCGGTGGAGAGAACTTCATACTCTACAAGCTCAACGAAAAGGGTTCGATAATCGGAATATATACTGGCAGTAAGTGTGCGTCTGGTACGGGTGAATTCTTTTTGCAACAGTTGAAGAGAATGGATGTATCCCTGGATTTCGCCAATTCCATCGAGGTTGATGAATGCTACGAACTTTCATCTAGATGCACTGTTTTTTGCAAAAGTGATTGCACGCATGCTCTCAACAAGTGCGTGCCCAAAGAACTGATTTTGAACGGTCTTGGAAAGGTCATGGCAGAAAAAATAATGGAACTTGTTCATAAAAGTGGTGTGAAGAAAATCATGCTTGTTGGGGGAACTGCAAGAAACAAAGTAATGGTTAAGCATCTCCTAAAGCGAATCGATTTGGTGATCCCGGATGAAGCTCTCTTTTTCGAAGCCTTTGGTGCGCACGTGTGGGGAAAGAGAAACAGCGCATTTGCTTTCAAAGCTCAAGGCACGATATTCGTGGAAAGCCCGTCAAGCTTTTCCAGGCATGCACCTTTGAAGAAGTTCCTTGACATGGTGGAATTCAAAAAAATGAACTTTGAAAAAGCGCAAAATGGCAATGATTGCATCCTCGGTGTAGATGTAGGTTCAACAACCACCAAAGCTGTTCTGGTCAGGTTGAGAGACAACGCAATACTCACCAGTTCATATTTAAGAACCTTGGGAGACCCAATAAATGCGGTAAAGAATTGCTACAACGAACTGATAAAGCAACTGAAGGGAATCAATCTCAGAATCATCGGTGTGGGTATCACCGGTTCTGGACGTAAGGTAGTGGGTTTGTATTCACAAACCAACGCGGTGTATAACGAAATAACAGCTCATGCCAGAGCTGCGGCTTACTTTGATCCTGAGGTGGACACGATATTCGAAATTGGAGGTCAGGACGCCAAATATACTTATCTTGTGAATCGTGTCCCGACAGATTACAGCATGAACGAAGCCTGCTCTGCCGGAACGGGATCATTTCTGGAAGAGGCCACCAAAGAATCGCTGGAGGTACATTACCTGGATATAGGAGATCTGGCACTTGGAAGTGAAAACCCTCCTAACTTCAGCGATCAATGCGCAGCTTTCATAAGCAGTGATGTTAAAACCGCCATTCACGAAGGTTTATCCAGGGAAGACATATGCGCCGGATTGGTCTATTCCATCTGTATGAACTACCTGAACAGGGTGAAAGGTAACAGACCGGTGGGAAAGAAGATCATCATGCAAGGGGGAGTGTGCTACAACCGTGCAGTACCTGCTGCAATGGCTGCATTGACTGGCAAAAGAATTGTGATACCACCTCATCCCGGACTGATGGGGGCATACGGTGTCGCATTGATAGTGAAAGAAAACATAAAGCAGGGATTTCTGAAACCATCGAATTTTGACCTCCGCGAACTTGCAAATAGAGAGGTGCAATACAAAGGAACCTTTATCTGTCCAGGAGGGAAAAAGAGCTGTGATAAGAAAATGCAAGATAAGGATTATCGAGATAAACGGCAAGAGATTTCCCTTTGGCGGAGCCTGCAATCGTTATGAGAACATAGTCAGACATGTAGTAACAGATACTGAAGAGTACAACCACGTTAAAAAGAGAGAAGAGATGATCTTCAATATGGAAGGAAACTCCGGAGAGAAGACCATCGGAATCAGCAGGTCACTGGCTATGACTTCATTATTTCCTCTATTTTATCGTTTCTTCAGGTATCTCAGGTTCAGGGTAATAATTCCGGAAGTTTCAGATAAGAGAGGCTGGGATCTAAAAAACGCGGAGTTCTGCTTCCCTGCGGAGATGGCACACGGTTACATGTATGATCTTCTCACCAGAGATCCAGATTATATATTCCTCCCAAGAATAAGAGGAGTGAAAGTGGAAAACTCCAGAAACTACAACGTTTTCTGTCCGTTTGTGCAGAGTGAGCCGGATTACCTCAAGTCCGCGTTTCCAGGTCTTGAATCTCGAAATGTTCTGGAAATGAACCTCGACTTTTCAAATGGATACGAAAGCGAAATTGAAAAGTTTGAGGAGATTGCTGAAAAACTTGGAAGTAAAAGAGAAGAAGGAAAAAATGCTTATTTCAAGGCCTTGAAAGACTTCAAAGAACTGAAAAGAAAGATAAAGAAAACCGGAGAAAATTTCTTAAGAGATCTGGAAAAGGAAGAATTCGGTATTGTGCTCTTTGGAAGATCTTACAACGCTTTCTCCTCGCATGCCAACATGGGAATCCCTGAAAAGTTTGCATCCAGAGGGGTATTGATAGTAAATCTCGATGCCTTGCCATACGAAAGCGATGAAGGCTACAGCAACATGTACTGGACCTGGGGAGAAATGATAACAAAAACCGCTAGATACGTAAAAAAACATCCTAAGCTATTTGGTGTGTATATAACTAACTTCAGCTGTGGGCCCGATTCTTTCATAATCTCGTATTTTAGAGATATCATGGGTGATAAACCCTCATTGATTCTGGAACTGGACAGCCACACGGCCGATGCAGGCATAGAAACAAGGATAGAGGCGTTCATTGACGTAGCCAAAAGCTACCTCAAAGCTCCTGTGTCAAAAGAAAAGAAGAAGGTCTCCAGACCCATCACAAAGCTGGAAAATGGAGAGCTGAAAGTTATAACACCAGACGGCAACAAGTTTCCCATAAGCCATGAAAAGGTCCGACTGGTTTTTCCAACAATGGGAGAATTCAGCACAAAATGTCTAGCTGCCTCGTTCAGTTATCACAACGTTAAAACCGACGTGTGTCCCGAACCAGACATCGAAGAATTCAGGCTGGGGAGAGGTAATTCTCTTTCCAAAGAGTGCCTGCCACTCCAGCTCACTCTCGGTAGTCTTATAAAATACCTTAATGGAAACAGCAGTGATGACGAAATTATTCTTTATTTCATGCCGGAAACAATGGGACCATGCCGTTTTGGACAGTATAAGGTTTTCATAGACCTCTGGCTGGAAAACAACCACGTTGATAACGTCGCATTGTTCAGCCTGAATTCTGAAAACGCCTATGCAGGGTTAGGACTCCAGTTTAAATTACGTGCCTGG
This sequence comes from Kosmotoga sp. DU53, assembly GCF_001639905.1. NCBI lineage: Bacteria > Thermotogati > Thermotogota > Thermotogae > Kosmotogales > Kosmotogaceae > Kosmotoga > Kosmotoga sp. DU53. The sequence continues at coordinate 3,312 of NZ_JGCK01000024.1, forward strand.
ATTGCGGTCATCGTTTCCGATGTTCTGACAGATATTGAAAATACGGTGAAAGTTCTGGCAAAAGATAAACATGAAGCAAAAATATTGCTGAAAAGAGTAAAAGAAAAAATACTGGACAGTTTTGCTAATGATTCCCTGTATACTTTTTTCAGAAAACTCAAAAGAGCGGCTAATCTTATCGCATCCATAGAAAAGAGCAGGAATTACACCGAAACACCAAAGGTACTGATAACGGGTGAAATATATGCGAGAAGGGATGAGTTTTCCCGAAAAAGATTGGAAGATGTATTTGCTGAAAACGGAATAATAACCCACATATCACCGGTGCATGAGTGGATATACTACACGGATTATCTGTTTCTGAAAAAGCAGACTTCGCCAAACTCAACCCATATTGACAGACTGATGAAGAGAATCGAAATTCTCTTCAAAAGGGATATAGAAATGAAGGTGAAGAAAATTTTCAAAAAAACAGGCTTCTATGAAGTGTGCATGATGGATGTAGAAAAAACAATTGGAGCTGCAAGAAAGCACCTTCATCCCGAATTAACGGGTGAGACGATTCTCACGGTGGGAACAGCTCTTTCCGAAATTGGTGAAAAATACGATGGCATAATTTCAATAGGTCCCTTTGGATGCATGCCAAGTCGAATCGCTGAAGCTATCATCAAAAAAGGGATTTTGAAAAAAACATTCGAGGATCCCGGAAATGCTCCAATAATCTACATAGAGTCTGACGGCAATCCTTTTCCCCCAATCATAGAGAGCAAAATCGAAGCTTTCATAGTTCAGGTAAAAAGGTTCAAGGGTTACAATTTATCATAAAATGATTTTATTAAGAAACACTCTGAATGAGCGCTTTTACAATGATTAGAATAAATTCTAAGGTTAAACGAAAGAAAAAATGTGCTGATTATGCCTGAAGTTTTTTGTGACTATTGAGGATTACAGATACTAAAAAGCCCTGTATCCTGATGGATACAGGGCTTTGTTGTTCGTATTTAAAGTTATCTCCAGCAGTATCCAGGGCCAAAGTTGTTCTGGGTGTCCATGTTCATTCTAAAACCACCGCGGGGTGCTGCCTTTCCAAAGGAACCTCTTGCTCTGCCAGGAGCTGTTCGGACTGTTCCAAATCTTCCCATGGGGGCATTGTCATTCATTCTGCCTCGTGCCCAGTTAATGAATCCATCATCATCTCTAAGAACTACTTTGTTCCCATCTACGTCTATGGCACTCACTACGACATAGCTTCCAGAATCAGTTGTTACCAGGTTCCCGTCGATACTTACAGTTGCTCCTACTTTGAGTTCGATACCGTCGTATAACCAGATGGGGCCAGTGTGAACTTCGTAGGTGTTTCCGTCCTCAGTTTCGACGATGATCTTCATTGTGGAATCAAATGTGATGTCAACGATGGTTCCTTCGATAGCAATCTCTTCACCGTCTAAACAGGTTCCGTCGCAATATCGATGAAGAGGTTGGAAATCATCCTGAGTGTTGTACATGTAGCCGCCTCTGGGAGAAACTGGAACCGTTTGGTCGTCTTGATACCATCTGAACCCTCCAAACGCGAAGATACTCGCACTTACGATAAGAACCGCTACCAACGTTGTGATAAGAATTCCTTTCTTCATACCTTTCACCTCCAGATTTAGGATTACCAAGCTTCGACTCTATCTTAGGAGGTGAAACTTAAAGCAATCTTAGACATAGCTTAGAATCTGCTTAGAGTTTTTTCGATCGGTGAATCCACACAAGCAAAAAACGGGAGCACGATCTCCCGTCTTCTTGTTGAATACTATAAAATATAAATTCGCTTCTGTCTTTTAATTCAAACGCTATTCGTTCGGAGTATCACCATATATTCTTCTGGCTGGAATAACACCTCTAACTCCACCTGTTGGATTTTCAATATCACCTTTGTATCTTGGTATCACATGGATATGAACGTGCATCACAGTTTGGCCGGCAGGTTTCCCAACATTTACGCCAACATTGTACCCATCAGGTTTAAACTTCCTATCCAGAAATTCTTTTACTTCGTCTATTAACCTCACCATTGCAATCTTTTCTTCCATTGTTGCTTCAAAATAATTGCTGAAATGCCTGAATGGGATCACAAGAACGTGCCCAGTGCTAACAGGGTATTTGTCAAACCTCGCATAACAGAGATCGTTTTTTAAGATAATTTCACTATTATCCGGGTTACAAAAAGGACATTTTATATACTTCACACTACCTTCCGGTTATAGTTACGTTTATCTTCAGGGGCGCGGTGCTTTAAGAACCAATACCATTAAAGGTTCGTCGCCAGTATTCTTGATGCCGTGAGGTACATTCTTTGGCCCTTCAATGAGTTCATATTTTTCAAGTTCCAGGCTTTCATCACCTACCGTAAAAACTCCCTTTCCTTCAAGAACCAGCATAAAAACATCCACAGGAGTTACATGCGCCGGCAGCTCAAACCCAGGTTGGATTGTTATTACGTTAGCCAGAGCAGATTCTTTGTCATATATCTTTCTTGCTTCGATTCCCTCTTTTTTGAAAATCGAAGGCAGTTTCATTATCTGTACCTTTTTCATAATTACGGACCTCCTTTTTGGAATACAGTAATAGCCTACAACTCCATCGTACCGTAGCAATCCTGTGAATTCAGTAACATATGTTACCTGATTCACTCCAGATTAATTCAGAGATCCGCAACGATTATCCCAACCAGCGGGTGTACCTTTATCAGATTCACTTTTTTCGCATGTTCTTCGAACATCTTCTTCAAACTGTAAGCATTTGTCGGAAAATCGGTATCACCTTCGTCGTAATATACTTCATCCCAGATTTCTTTGTATTTGCCGGGATCTTCAAACCACATTATATCCGCGATCACTATTCTAGTTGGCCTTTTTGTGAATTCCATCATGGTTTCAATTGCCTTTTTCTTTAGATCATCTGTTAGATGGTGCATTGCGTACACACTGATAACCTTGTTTATTCCAGACTCTTTCAAATCAACCTCTTCATAGGGATTCTCAAAAGAACCGCGGTAAAAAAACACGTTAGTTATATTTCTCTTTTCCACCTCCTCTCGGGCATCTTTGAGCAAATTCGAGCTGATGTCTATCCCTATAACCTCTTTGCAAAACGGAGCCGCATATAGAGCCCAGCGTCCCCTGCCCGTGCCAATATCCAGCAAAACATCATCTTTGCTTAATTCGAGAAGTTCAACAGCCTTTTTCCCGATCCTGCAAATGATATCATCACACTCCGCGCTCCTTTTTGCAATTGGCGAAGCCTCACTGATAGAATCAAACGTCCTCTCAACCTTTCTGCGTTCGTACTTCAAAGAAAAACCTCCCTATCTGGTTTATTACCAAAACGATTATACAGGGACAAACCGTTCAAAAGAAAAAACGAAAATAAACATTACTCGAATTTGATAGCACCATTTCCTATGATGTATTAGTATATGATATACTAAGGTTTAGTATATAGTATACTAACATATGAGGTGAATCATGGACTATCTGGATTAATTGAAAAAGTTTTGAAAGCATTGAGTTCACAACTAAAAAGAATTGGCAAAAGAATAGAGATCATCGTCTGCGGTGGTTCAGCCCTTTCCATTATAGGACTGGTGAAAAGGGTTACGAAGGATATAGATGTTCTGGCAATTGTTGAAAAAACCAATGGTCATTTCAAGATAGTTAGAGCAGATTTTCCTGTCTGGCTTAAAAAAGCAATCGAAAAAGTTGCTAGAGATTTCGATCTTCCACCAAACTGGATGAATCCTGGTCCAACTTCAATGGTTGATCTTGGTTTACCTGAGGGGTTGGAGAATCGACTTATAGAAAAGAATTACGGGAATAATCTGACAGTATATTATATTTCAAGATTCGATCAGATACACTTCAAACTCTACGCTTCGGTGGATAGAGGTGGTTACCATATAGATGATCTCTTGAAGTTGAATCCAACAGATGAAGAAATAGAAGCCGCAGCTCGATGGAGCATGACTCATGATGTATCTGAAGGATACAGAATGGTTCTAAATGATCTGTTGAAGAGGTTAGGTTATGATGTTGTCGCCGAAAGAATTTAAAAAACATTTGATTGAAACTACAATATCAATATTATGGGATCAGTGGGAGAAATTAGGAGCCTGGATTAGCCCGGAGGAAAGACTCAAATTCTATTCTGATCCAGAAGCTGCCATAGTTTTTTCATGGTATTTCTCAAGATATGAAAAGCGTATTCAGAAAATCTCAGAAGAATGGATTTCTGCAAATAAAGAACATCTAAATACGGTGCGTCTGAAACGAATGTTAAAGGAGCTTTCCAATAAATATGGAATCACTATTCCAATAAAATCAAGAACAGAAGATATCGACAAATCTAAGTTTATGAGAAAGCTGGATGCTCTTTTACCCGAAAACCTGTTGCCAAGATTAAGGCTTCTCTTCGGTTGCTCAACCAAAGCAGAAGTTATTTTTCACTTACTCACCATGGGAAATTCCAATTCAAACCAGATCGCGAAAGAAAGGTTTTTGAACCAGAAGGCCGTTCTTGTAGAGTTAGACAAACTCGCAAAAACTGGATTTCTCATCGAAAAAAGAGCGGGTAGAGAACGAATATTCAGCATTTCACCGGATTTCGCTAATGTGTTACCCCAGCCTATTTTTCTTGGTTCGGTACCCTGGGTACTTCTTTCAGCTACCTTCATGGTTGAAAGGTGTTTGAGAGAAGATTATCTGGACGATGAATATCTTATCTTTTCGGCTTTCAATGATTTCAGAAAGACCCTAGTTTCCATGCTCAATAAAGCAATGGAGTGTAACGTTTCGTTAAAGCAAGAAAGCGCTCAAGGGTTTTATTCGAGTGTTGTCGATTACTGGATCTGCCTTACGAAGAAAGCAACTGGAAGATAGGAAAATTCTATTGCATGCTGGAAACAATTATAAGGCACAACATGTTGTGCCCTACGTAAAATAAAACGGGATTTTCAAAAGGCTACGGCAAATTCAGTACCTGTAATCATACGATCTTTCAAAGCGACCGTTTCCAGATGGTGCAACAGAAACAACCTTAACGATTTTAAGTGGCAAAGGGGTTATAATGATTCCGAAATTTTCATATTAGATTTGCTGTGATAATTCAAGCTTCAGAAACCTTTCAAGAGAGCTTTTAAAGAAAAGATGAAGGTTCTAACCGATAAAGTGAAAGATTGACAGTAAACAATAACTGGAAACCCTAATTATATATGTGCTTTAAAGCCCCAACTCTGATGCTACAATATAATCCACAAAACATGCTGGAGGTGAATCATGAAAGACAACATTCCCCCAATACTCGAATTTGATGGTACTACTCCCGCGGTAATCGAGCCGGGTAAAATAATAAAACCTCTTCCCCAAATGCCTGAAAAAGTCATACTGGTATTCTATCAGGAAGTAATCGATTTCTTGCGTGATGCTGGTAAACTTCGCCTCCTGAATATAAGAAGAAGCGAGGTTGGAGAGTTTCCGATTTACCTGCTGGAATATAAGGAACAGCAAATAGCGGTATTTAACACCGGGCTAGGTGCACCCTGCGCGGCTGGTTTTTATGAAGAATTGGTAGCTCTGGGAGCGAAAAAGACCATAGCCTGTGGTTCCGCAGGGGTTATAAACCCAAAGTTGAAGAGAGGTAGTATTGTAATAGTAGATTCTGCGGTGAGAGATGAAGGCACGTCTTATCATTATCTGCCACCTTCCACGGAAATCAAGGCAAATGAAAAAGTGATAAAGATTATCGAGGAAACTTTAAAAGACTTGGGTGTGCCTTATATTAAAGGCAAGACATGGACAACCGATGCTTTTTACAGAGAAACCCAAAATCGTGTGAAGAAGAGGTTAGCTGAAGGTTGTGTAACAGTCGAAATGGAAGCATCAGCCTTGATGGCAGTTTCAGAATTCAGGGGGGTAGAGTTTGGCCAGATACTCTCATCCAGCGACGATGTCAGCGGTACTGAATGGGATCCGAGAATCCCTCCCGAGGCTTCTTCCCATAAAGAGAAAATATTCTGGCTTGCAGCGGAATGCTTGATCAGGCTTTGAAAACAAACGGGTTTCCATTGCACGAGAAATCAGACTTTCGTTTTTCTCTCTCTATTAATTCAACAACAAAAGCACAAACTTATGCTATGGCGTTGATCTTGATTTAGACTTAGTATGTCATATACTAATGTTTAGTATATAGCATACTAATATATGAGATTATCGTATAGACAATTTTCTAAAACCGAATCCAACAGATGAAGAAATAGAAGCAGCGGCTCGATGGAGCATGACTCATGATGGGGGAGAATTTTTACTCGTTCTGGAAATAATAGGGCACAACATGTTGTGCCCCTACGGTACAGAAATCTATAAATGATCATAATAATAGGGCACAGCATGCTGTGCCCCTACGATAGGAAATACTGTTTTAGAACATGTTCTACCCCTACAAAATGTTTAAATCGATATTGATCCGCATAACACTGCTATACCTTACGCGGTAAATTATCGAATATGAGGTTGCTTTTTCCTTACCTTCTTATCTTTTCTTTAAAGAGTGTATAAACACCAAAGAGTATCAAAGCCGCTCCGATGATTATTCCTGTGCTGAGTTCAGTGAAATTCATGAGCAAGAATATTATCGTAAGCCCGCCAAGGATACCCACAGGAACGAGAAGTCCTTTAATCCTTCTCCCACCTGCCAGATACATCTGAAGCAATCCAAATGCCGGTGCAAAGACAAAGAAAGCCCAGCCTCCAGCTTCTATGAATCCCGGAAACAATGTTTCCACAGTTAAGACAGCTGAGACAGTAAGCAATACCCCCGCGGGAACAAGCAATCCCGGTATATGTTTCCGCAAGCCTTTTTCCTCCATCAGTATTCCGGGCAACCAGACGAAGACAAGCCAGAAACTCGAACCAAATTGCGGGACAAACAAAAAAAGCGCACCAACAACTATCAGAAATATTCCCAATATCCAGCTTCTAATCATCCACATTCCTCCTGTCTATTCTCTAATAACCCAACAAAGGTCTTATTTTTCCCTTACCGGTAAATCCCACCGTCAATTTCACCGTGTTGTTCTTCTGGAAATAGACGATGCTTTCGTATGCCTACCTCAAGATAGTTACAGGTTATTATAACAGAGGTAAGGAAGCATCACTAAATACAGGATAGGTAGGAATTGATATTAATCAGATTCTTCAGCCTGATTTCTTTAACTTAAGATAATTCCTGTATCTTCGCTCTTCCAGGAGGCCCGACTCAATCGCTTCTTTCACTGCACACCCTGGTTCATTTATGTGACTACAGTTTCTGAATTTACATTGTTTAGCAAGTTCTATGATATCCGGAAAAGCGTCTCTGATCCCTGTTCCGTTATCAATCACTCCAAACTCCCTCATTCCGGGAACGTCTATTATCCGCCCCCCGAAAGGAAGCTCGTAAACCTGTGACGATGTTGTGGTGTGCTTGCCCTTGTAATGACTGGTGCTAACTTCATTCGTCTTTGTCTTTTTTTCATTAAAGATGGCGTTCACCAACGAGGATTTCCCGACTCCGGAGCTTCCAGCAAAGACAGAAATTTTATCTTTCAGGAGAGATTTTAGCTTCTTTATCCCTTCTCCCGTTATGGTACTGGTGAGCAGTACCGTATAACCAAGCTTTCTGTATTCTTTGATATCTTCCTGCACTTCCGATAGATTTATTAGATCTATTTTGTTGAAGCAAATGACTGGTTCTATTCCGCCGTACTTTGCCGATACGATGTACCTCTCTATAAGATTTTTTCTGTATTTCGGATTTTTCACCGCAAATACAAGTATTGCCTGATCGACATTTGCAGCCACAACCTGCTCCAGGTGAGAACCTTTTTTACCGGCCCCCTTTCTGACCAATTTACTTTTCCGTTCTTCTATTGCGGTTATCACTCCCCTGCCTCCCAGAACAGGTTGAAATTCTACGTAGTCACCTACCACGACCATCGATTTGGTTGTCTGGCTTTGTTTGAAAAGCCTGCCCCTAAGGGTACAGTTAATGTCTTCGCCATCGTTTACCGGTCTTACTTTGTACAGTCCTTTCTGAACATTTATTACAATTCCTCTCAATTTTCTCTACCTCCTAAAAAAGCACCACGGTCTTAGCCGTGGTTGCTCGTTTTTTACAAACAAAAAAGGCCACAGCTTCAACACAGCGTGGCCTTCCATTTGTCAGATTAAGAAATATTTAGCCAGTACTCACCGGGAGGACTACACTGTGTCGGATTGAAGTTATGAACTTGTTGAAAAATCTGGCTTCTATTCTCTTCATCATCCGACATCACCTCCCTGAAACGATATCTTGCTTTTTTCATTATACACAGAATCTTTCCAAAAACCAAACTAAGCTGTATCGCTTGTTACTGATAATTTACAGCATTCTCGATGGCCTTCAATATAGTTTTGCTGCTGTATGTTGCACCGCTTATTATATCAACCATAACGCTCTGTTCATCGATAACAGCTTCCACAATATCCTCCGCTTTCTTGCCTCTTCCCGTTATGTGCTCTACAATCTCGATGTCATCTATTTTTCCGTCACTAACGCTCACACAGACCTTTGCACTAACAATCCCCAACGAATAGCTTCCGTAATATTCTCCATCTTCAAGTTCGGAGAGTTCAAGTTCAGAAAATTCAATATCTGATACCTTTTCCTTCATATCCATATATATCAGGAACAGTTTGGATCCGATTCCCACTACAATAATAAAAATCACCACAATCAGTGCAAGAACAAGATATTTCGTGCATCTTTTCATGTTCACGCCCTCGCTTCTGGTATCAGGTGCTCAATATTCATTTTTAGCTTCGCGAGCAGTTTTTCTTTTGTGTCATTTGAAATACCGTAATAATGCGTGTATAACATCCCAAAAAGCATCGAAGTGATAATTTCTTCAAGTCTAACAACCGTTTCAGATTTGTATCCGTATTCTGAGGATAGTTTTTGAAAAAGCCCTATCCTGAGCTTTTGTATTTCTTTGAAATTTGGGATAAAGTTAGCATCATCTATCACTTCAAGACTCTCGTTCATGAAGATGATTTTGAACAGGTCGGGCTTTTCAAGAAAGAATCTTGCGAACTCGATATATAGGGCTTTGATCTTTCTAGCTGCCGGTAAATCCAACGAAAGTTTCTCCTGCAGCCATTCCATTATTTCAGCCGCGTAGCTATCAATAACAGCGTTTAGTAAACCGTTCATGCTACCAAAGTAGTTGTAGATAGTAGCCGGAGCATAGCCTGCTAGTTCAGCGACTTTTCTGACATTGAGGGCCTTTACGCCGTGTTTGTCGATGATTTCCCTTGCCGCTTTTATGAAATATTCTCGCCTTTTCTTTATGCGTTTTTCTTTCTCCGACATATCATCAGCTTCCCCTTTCGAAATCTTCTGCGAATTTTCTTATGTTTTCCACTTTTATGGAAGGATACTCCCGTCCTTCTGACATCTTCTTTATAACTTTTCTTACAATAAATCCCATTTTATCAAAGTTGAATTCTCCACCGAAGTATCCCTTTGCAACACAACTATCGAGAAATTCTTTACTGAAATTATTCGAAAGATACTCTTCAAACCTGTCAGGCGTCTCTCCCATACAGAGGAATACGCCCAGTCTTTTCTTTTTCAATAATTCCAAATTTTTCTCGACAAATTTTTTCACATTTCCCGGTATTCTACCCACGCGTATACAACTTCCAAGAATTATGCCATCGAATTCGTTTGGATTCACTTCACCCGCTCTTGCAAGATCAACCACAGAATTTTCTGAGTTTAAATATTTCGAAAGAAGCCTGGCGCACTTCTCGGTGGTACCGGTCTTGCTACTGTAAAGTATTAAGATTTTCATAAAAAGCCTCCTCATGGCTGTTAATTGAACATTGTTCAGTATTTGAACATAGTTTACTAAAATTGGTAATGAATGTCAAGCGTACAATCATGAAGAAGGCTTTAATGATATAATCAATCATCAGTAAATTGAGGAAATAGTGATGAACTGGATACATTTTATAAAAAGGCAGATTTGATAGTTTGAAGGTAAAAACATGGTTGTTAAACCGTCTTCTGATTCCTGGCTGAGTGTATGAAAAGGCAAAAAGAATCACTTTATGAGAAGATATATAATGTTGTAAGAAAAATTCCCTTCGGAAAAGTAGCTTCATATGGGCAAATAGCTGTAATCGTGGGTTGCTCACCCAGAATGGTTGGTTTTGCGCTTGCTTCTCTGAAGTCTGGCAACGTTCCCTGGCATAGGGTTGTCAACAGCAAGGGGAAAATCAGCCTCAGAGACTCTGAATGGAGAATTATCCAGAGGCAGATGCTTGAAGCTGAAGGAGTTAAATTCAATGAAAAGGGCAAAATCAATTTTAGCGAATTTGGCTGGAATGGAACTGAATCCAGTGACTGACACCCCCTAAGCTGAACTCTGAAGTATCTTTCTTTTCGAGTTTAAATTTTCCCTAAAGATACACTATCGCTCAAGCCATCCGCTTTCATCTTCATCTTTGATCGGCAAGAGTGCCTTTCTGCACTACTATCTTACCGTTGGCTATCACGAGCTCCAGGTTTAGATTTTCAGCGTTAAAAACAAGCAAAGAAGCCGAATAACCTTTCTCGATCTTTCCATAACCAAAACGGTTCAACCCAAGCACAGTAGCTGGAACGGAACACACGGGTTTGATAGCTTCTTCAACGCTGAGACCCTTTTGCAGCAGCTCTTTGAATACTCTTAAAAGTCCATCAACCGGTGCTGCGGTGATTTCAATAAGTTTGCCATCTTCGTCAAATTTGGGAAGGCTTCCGAGACCATCGGAAGAAACACTTATCCGATTGAGATTTCCAAGCTCTGCCCTTAAATTCATGATAATGCTTGACGTATTTTTTCCAGCTGTCAGATCTATGAATCCGTCATTTTCCTTGACCCATTTGATTCCTTCTTCAAGGAGTTTATCGTTTCTTGAAATGTGAGTTGGTATGAAGTGTTTTGGAGGTAGTGAACCGTTTTCGACCGCCTTGAACAGTGGTTTCATCACTTCGGGCGCGTTTCCCATATGGCAAACGACTATTCCTTTTTTACCAGCAAGCATTGCAGCCACTCTCGTATCCATCGCCAAGCGCTGGAGTTCCGCTCCAGAGATATTGCTTCCCCTGTGATCAGAAACCGCTACTTCACCCACACCTATGACTTCGGGTATTAGTACGATGTCTTTAGCAAGGTCACCAGTAATGGTCTTGATTGGGTATCTATATGAACCTGTGAGCACCCATGCACCAAGTCCCCATTCTCTGAAAGCCCTCGCTTTGGCAAGAAGCGAAATGTGATCTCTGGTTATGCTATCAGTACCTAACATTCCAACAACTGCCGTAGTGCCACAGCAGGCAAATTCCTCAGGAGTTCCCTCTCGTGTCCGGGTGCTGAACCCTCCTTCTCCACCTCCACCAATGAGATGAACATGACCATCCACAAAACCAGGCACAGCAAAATGCCTCTTTGAATCAAAATAAAGTGTCTTAAGTTTGTCGATGCCGTCAATTGAAATTTTGTCTGCTATCGCTTCTACTCTGGTCCCACATATCAAAATATCTTTGATTCCTATATATTGAGAAGAATACACTGGCAAATCCTTGAGTAACAACATTTCCATCACTCTCCCAAGTTTTGAAAATTCCCAATTTACTCAAGTTTATCATTTGTCCATCGGTTGAATGGTATGAAAGTGAATCCAAATAAGGGTTATCAAGTAGTTTGCGAACGGGTGAAACCAGTAAATTAAAGCTTACGCAACAAAAGATGTTACAAAAACTTCTAATCGTTCGTAATAAGCTGGAAGAATTTTAAAAGGAATTTTTGAAAAATGATGAAATATGAGATTATATGGTTGTCCGTATTCTATGAATTAAGAGGCAATCGGTAATTTGTTTAGACAAAGGTATGAAAAATCCTGTCCTTACAACATGCAATTTATTTAGCTTCACATATTTACATTTCCAAATATGCATCATTTCATCAAAAACTATTGATTTTTTATAATTTAGCCTTTGAAAAACCGTGAATATACATTACAACGGGGGTGGGGAATTTGATACCTGAAATAACACTTGATATGGTCAGGGTTACTGAAGCTGCCGCTCTGATGGCCAGTTTGTACCTTGGCCGGGGCAACAAAGAAATGGTGGATCAGTATGCGGTTGATGCGATGAGAGGTATCCTCGATCTTATCGACATGCGGGGGACTGTTGTTATTGGTGAAGGCGAAAAAGACAACGCTCCAATGCTTTATCCTGGCGAAAAAGTTGGTAAATGGGGTGATGACGACCCGGAAGTTCTTATAGCGGTTGATCCAATCGACGGTACCAGGCTGGTTGCAGGCGGTCGACCAAATGCAATAAGCGTCATTGCGGCAACGGAAAATGGTGAAATTGCTCCTCTTCCAACCCATTATGTGGATAAACTTGCGGTTGGCAAAGAACTTGCAGGGCATCTCGATATTGAAGCAACTCCCAGAGAAAACCTCAGGATCGCTGCGGCAATACTCGGAGTCAAGGTTTCTGAACTTACGGTTGCTGTGCTTGATAGGGAAAGAAACGCTGAACTCATCGAAGCTATTAGGAGTGTCGGTGCGAGAATTAAACTGATTGATGATGGCGATATAGCAGGAGCAATTTCCACAGCGCTTCCTGAAAGTGGAATAGATATTTACATGGGCGTCGGTGGTTCCCCCGAAGGTGTTTTAGCAGCAGCGGCACTACAGTGTCTTGGGGGAGAAATCCAGGTCAAATGCTGGGCAAGAAATGATGAAGAAATCAAAAAAGTCGAGAAGGCAGGTTTTGATATCAACAAAACATACAGAACCAGAGACCTGATAAACGGTTCCGAGGTTATCTTTTCCGCAACCGGCGTTACCGATGGCTCATTCTTGAAAGGGGTTCGCTTTCACCAGAACCAGGCTGTCACAGATTCAATAGTGATGAGATCCAGCACCAGAACAATCAGAAGAATCATTGCTTACCACGACCTTGAATTCAAAACCATCACGACAAAAACAGAGGGTGAAAAGAAACTCATAAACGGCGCCAATTGGTTCTAAAACAGATATTTACTATCTATATGGAGATACAAAATGCCGTCAAATACACTTTAACAGCTGTTGTAATCTTCTCCGGTGGTTTACAAAATTAAATGCTACATGGTATAATGTAAACCAAGGAGGCGGAGGAAAACATGAGTATCGGAAGCAGAATCAAACAAGCTCGGATAAGAAATAATATGAGTCTAAGAAAACTATCAGAAAAAGTCGGTGTTTCTGCAATGGCCATTTCGAAATATGAAAGAGATGAAGATGTACCAAGTTCAAAAGTGCTCATAAGATTATCAAAAGCCCTCAATGTCAAGGTTGAGTATTTTTTCAGACCAGACCTATTTCCAATAGAGTCACTCTCACAAGTATCTTATAGAAAACATTCCAAATTGGGTAAAAAAATACTGAATGCAATCAAAGAATCTATTAAAGAATGGCTTGAAAGATATATTGAAATTGAAACCATTGTATATGGATCCCCTTGTGTTTTCAAAATACCGAAAATAGACCTCGTGGTTAATGAATACTCAGATATTGAAAAAATAGCACTTGACCTGAGAAATAACTGGGAACTTGGTATGGATCCCATTGACAACATAACTTTAACGTTAGAGGACAAAAATATAAAAATACTTATACTCGACACCGTTGACGGATTTGACGCCTGTACCTTCTGGGTAAACAAAGATATTCCCGTGATAGTAATAAAAAGCAACATCTCGAAAGAAAGACAACGTTTCAACCTTGCACATGAACTAGGACACTTATTATTGAAGATTAATGAAAACCTGGACGAAGAAAAAGTAGCTCACAGATTTGCCGGGGCATTTCTGATTCCTAAAGATATTTTTATTTCGGAAATCGGACCAAAAAGAAAACGAATTGGTATAGAAGAATTGAGAATATTAAAACAAAAATATGGAATCAGCATGCAATCAATTGTAAAACGCGCAAGAGACTTGAATGTTATTAGTCAAAACACTTATAAGCAGATCTTTATTCAATTTAGAACTATGAGAATAAGCAAGAACGAACCCGGAGATACTAAGATAATGGAAACCTCGTCGCGCTTTGAACAACTTGTTTTAAAAGCATTAAGCGAAGAACTGATATCCCAAATGAAAGCAGCCGAGTTACTTGGAGTATCGCTGCAACAGCTACAAAAGGAGCTGTTCAATGAAACAAAAGAACTCTGCTGAAACAATAGTAGTTATAACAGATGCCAATATATTAATAGATCTAAAAAATGCAAATTTAGTCGATGCCTTGCTAAGAACCGAATGACGAGTCATAACAACAGACTTCGTTTTCGAAGAATTGAATCCTTCAACAATAGCCGTAGATTCTTTTGGAATAGAAGTGATAAATCTCTCAGGAGTTGAAATAGCTGAGATATTTGAAATCAGGCAAAATCACAATAGATTATCGATACCAGATATATCTGCACTTATACTGGCCGAGAAAATAGATGGCATTCTTTTAACAGGAGATAAAAGATTAAAATCACTCTGTCTCAAAAGAAATAAAATCGGTGTTCATGGTGTGTTATGGATATTGGATAAACTTGTCAATCTGAAAATAATAGACTCCAATCACGCTATTAAAGCAATTTTCAAAATGAAATTCAAAGGAGCAAGGTTACCAGAAAAGGAATGTCAGGAACTTATTTCAAAATGGAAGGAACTTTGAACGATTAAAGTTGTGGTTCATATGATAAAACAAATCAACATGGCAAAAATCAAAAGGATAATTAAAGTGATCGTTGCTTTTTCTCTGGTAATGATAGGCTTTGCATGGAACTGGGCAGTTGTTTTCTTTGCCCTTCTCGTTCTGAATATAAAAACTTTATATCGTGCCCTGCTGGGGAAACTGCCCCTGGACGTTCCGGATGAGTCATTCTTTGGCCCTGAAAGCCACATTTACAAACGCGAAGGTAATGCAAACCTAAAACTCGATATCTTCTATCCAAAAGAAGGGCTTACGGTGTCGGAAAATTACCCTGTTGTCTTTTTCGCTCACGGTGGAGGCTGGATAAGTGGCTCCAGGCGACAGGCTAACAATATCTCGTGGTGCAGGTACCTGGCATCAAAAGGCTTTGCGGTTGTAAACATTGACTATCGTTTTGGTTATCTCTCCCAAATAGACGATATTCTCAGAGATTACGCGGACGCTTTGAACTTTGTCAGAAAACAGGCAGAAGAATTCAAGCTTGATTCTTCTAGAATAGCGTTGATGGGGCTTTCCGCTGGCGGTCACCTCTCTTTATTTCATGCTGCCTACAATTCCTACTGGAAAAAAGATGAAAATATGGAAGGTATTAAATGTGTGGTAGCATGGTACGCACCCTCAGACTTGATGGATCTATGGGACGACGACGTGGAATCACTCTTTGCCCGTTTTGCCGTTGCCGCTACTCTAAAGGGGTTACCAACAAAGAGCAAGGAAAACTACATCAATTACTCTCCCATAAACTGGGTTTCAGAAAGGATGGTCCCCACTTTCCTCGTTCACGGCAGTGCTGATAAAGTTGTTCCGGTTAAGTCGTCCATCAAACTCTTTAAAAGACTAATGGAGTTTAACGTTCCATCAGTCTTGAAGATTTATAATGGAGCGGACCATGCCTTTGAGTTTGAGCTTAAAACACCTAAAACAATACGTTTTATAGAAGAAACGGTTGAATTTATACGTTCACACGTTTAGCGTTCTAAAAAGGGGAGGATAGCATGAACCCCACCTTTGATTACGAGAAAAGAAAAATAGAT
The DNA here is from genome assembly GCF_001639905.1 of Kosmotoga sp. DU53. Classification (NCBI taxonomy): domain Bacteria; kingdom Thermotogati; phylum Thermotogota; class Thermotogae; order Kosmotogales; family Kosmotogaceae; genus Kosmotoga; species Kosmotoga sp. DU53. The sequence continues at coordinate 19,216 of NZ_JGCK01000024.1, forward strand.
TTTTCCAGCGGCTATATATTCAAAGGTAAGCACTACAGGTGTTCCATAATCAAATATCCCTCTTTCTACGAGCATGCCGCTAAAGGGACCGAAATGGTAGAAATCTACCACTTTACGCCAAAGGAAAAACCTGCGGGTTCTATTCTCATTCTTCATGGGTTAGGATCAAGAAACATCCCATTCCTGTTCTGGATGGGAAGCCATTTAGCGAGTGCAGGCCTTCAGTCTTCTGTCATGATCCTGCCCGGCAATTACACCAGAACGGCAGATCATTCAGTGAGTGGAAAAGACTTTTTCTCTACAGACTTAAACCGGCTCATTTCCTTCTGGGAACACGCCGTTGTGGATACAAGAACTACTCTCGACCTGCTCGAACAGGAAGGTGTCTGGCTCGATAATAATTGTGTGCTTGGTTATTGTCTTGGTGGAATGGTTTCAATTATTGTCAATGCCCTTGAGCAAGACAGGATAAAACAGGCAATCCTCATGACTGTTGGTGGCAACATGGCAAGAATTCTGTGGGAATCACCAACCCTGATATTTGCCAGGCGCAAATTTAAAAGCGGAGAGGGAAAAACGGGTTTTTTGAACGACAGAGAGAGACTCATAAGAACTTTCAATGATGATATAAAAAGGTTAAAAAGCTTCTCGAGTGTTCATGATCTCCTGAACTCAGATGTTCACCCTTTGTTCAAAGTTGATCCACTGGCCTACGCTCCCTTTATCCCCGCAGACAAAGTCACCATGATCGAGGCCTTTTTCGACAGAACTCTGCCTAAACAAAGCCGGAAGCTCCTCTGGAAGTTGCTCGGCAAACCCAAAAGATATATCGTTCCAATGGGACATGTTTCCTGGCTTCCTTTTGAATATGCCCTGGGAAAATTCGTTTTAAAGAAAATGGGGATTAAAGAAGCCAAAAAGAGAATGCGCTTGCTCGAATCCACAAAAGTGGAAGAACCAATTGATGACGAGAGTATCAAATGAGATAATAAAACGAGAGCCGAGAGTCCGAGAAAACGAGTGACAAGACTATCTGATCCATGAAGATTCTGGATGAAGGAGCGAATGTGATTATCGGCCATAATCCCCATGTACTGCAGGACTTTGAGTGCTACACAACAGCTGATGGCAGAAAAGGCATCGTTTTCTACTCACTAGGAAACTGGACGACTGCCATGAACCCGGTTTACACAAAGACAACTTCGGTTGTTAAACTATTACTGAGTGAAGAGGAAGAACCACTTGTGGTAAAACCAGGAACTTTAAGGTTCCAAAAGATGTCTAAGCTTTGAATCCATCATTAGTAGTATTTCCGTTAGGGTACAGCATGCTGTACCCTAGTAAAGTCATCCGGGGAGGTGCCCAAATGAAGAAAGTATGTGTTATTTCGATTTTTATTCTGCTTGTTGGAATGCTTTTTGCTCAAACGGATATATCCAATATAACCCTTATGCCTGTTAAGAACGTTTTTGATAACATTCCTTTCAAACCTTTCGGTACGAGAACCACCAATGTTCAGATATTGAACCTAACCGTTCCCGAGTCGAATTCTTATGTGTTCATAATAGAAGGCTGGTGGTTTATCGGAATCTCAGACGTTAAAACCAAATATACTGAAATCAAGATTCAGGGGCCGGGATTCTTTGTGAAAAAAACTTTACCCCTTGTTAAAAGCACTTTCTATCTATCTCTAGAACCACAACTGTTGATTCTACCCAAAACAGCGGAGAAAATCGAAGTTCTTGGTATTGAAGTAGAAATCTTTGATGTTGTGAAAGTTAAGCTACCCTTTAAAACAGTGAAACTTTCTGTCCAGAATATTCGTGAGCCCGGGATATTTCCAGCACACTTTTTAGAAAATGAGCTCTCTCTTACCAATGAAATCAAAAAGGATGAAGACGTTTACCTGGTTGTTTCCGCCGGTGAAATGCCCACAGGTGGTTACTCTCTCAAAATAGAAAGTGTAGAACGATACGAAAATAAAATAGTGGTTACCGCCACCCTCAAAGCGCCGCCAAAAGGGGCTTTCACAACGCAGGTGCTAACCTACCCGACGCAAATCATAAAACTTTCCGGGATAGCCCCCGGATATTATAAGGTGATCTTACGATTGAAAACCATCAAAGACGGTGATGTTACCCTGCAATCCTTCGAGACAGAACTTAAGTACCACTGACGCGGTTTCTGCGGGCAAAAAACTCTAAGCAAACTCTAAGCATTGTCTAAGATTGCTTTAAGTTTCACCTCCTATCATAGAATCGAAGCTTGGTAATCCTAAATCTGGAGGTGAAAGGTATGAAGAAAGGAATTCTTATTACAACGTTGGTGGCGGTTCTTATTGTAAGTGCAAGTATCTTTGCATTCGGTGGCAGATGGAGTCAAACAGATCAAACAGCAGCTTCCCCAAGAGGTGGCTACATGTACAGAACCACACAGGATGATTTTCAGCCCCTACACCAGTACTGCGACGGAACCTGTTTGGACGGTGAAGAGATTACTATCGAAGGAACCATCGTTGACACCACATTTGATTCCACAATGAAGATCATCGTCGAAACCGAAGACGGAGGCACCTACGAAGTTCACACCGGTCCCATCTGGTTATACGACGGTATCGAACTCAAAGTAGGAGCAACTGTCAGTATCGAAGGAAGACTGGTTACGACTGATTCTGGAAGTTATGTCGTAGTGAATGTTATAGACGTAGATGGAAACAAAGTAGTCATTAGAGACGAAGACGGATTCATTAACTGGGCACGAGGCAGAATGAATGACAATGCCCCCATGGGAAGATTTGGAACAGCCCGAACAGCTCCAGGCAGAGCAAGAGGTTCCTTTGGAAAGGCAGCACCCCGCGGCGGTTTCAGAATGAACATGGACACCCAGAACAACTTTGGCCCTGGATACTGCTGGAGATAATTTTAAATCCGAATAACGAAAACGGGAGCATTAGCTCCCGTTTTTTATTTGTGCAATTCCACCGATCAAAAAATTCTGAGGAATTGTCTAATTTCTTTTTAAGATTTACCTCCTATCATAGAGTCGAAGGTTAGCATCAATAACATCATTATGGAGGTGAAAGATATGAAAAAGAGCTTTCTTATCACAACGTTGGTGGCTATTCTCATTGTAAGTGCAAGTATCTTTGCGTTTGGAGGACTCGGAGGACATCAAGCTGATTCTTCTCAGGGTGATTTCCAGCCTCTCCATCAGTACAGTGACACAGATTGTACTTGTACCAACAGTGAGGAAATAACCATCGATGGAACTATCGTTGAAATCAACTTTGACGCTTCCGTAGAAATAACCGTTGAAGCGGAGGACGGAAGTATCTATGTGGTTCACACCGGTCCAATCTGGTCATATGACGGTGTCGAGTTAGAAATTGGAGTAACCGTCAGCATCGAAGGAAAACTTGTTGTTGGCGATTCAGAAAGCTACGTAGTATTGAACAGCATAAATGTTGGTGGAACCGAAGTAGTTCTCAGGGATGAAGACGGAACCGTTGTCTGGGCACAGAAACGAATGGCAGGTAACGCCCCCATGGAAAACATTGGAACCGCACAGGCCAACGTTCAGAGCAGAAATACGGTAAGAACGAGAAGTTATTTTGGAAAGTTAGGTTCTGACAATGGATTCGGAACACCTGAAAATGTCCAGAACGAATTTGGTCCCAAAAACTGCCGTAAATAAGTAACTCAATAATTCTCAGCAGTCAAAGCGGGAGCTAATGCTCCCGCTTTTTATTTGGTAATTCTTGACAAACTAGTTGATTAGTGTTCTAATAAAGTAGAACACTACAACACTTGGAGGAGGTACTTCCAATGAACGAACGTTACTCTACGATTCTAAAAATAGCATTGGCAGCAGCTCTGGGATTGCTAGCAATAGTTGTACCGGTATTCACATTTAAACTACTTCTCGCAACAGTTGGTATCATAATCTTTGCAATAAGCCTGAAAAAATTCAAAACACTTTTTATTACCCTCACGATTATCCTGATTGTGATACCTTTAGTCGTAATTGCAGGAATCAAAGGGCTTACGAACCTAAATTTTTCTTTTCTCAACAACTTATACAGTCAGGGTTTTTTAAAAAACCTGTCCCGTTTTGAAAATTATGACTACGATTACAACCCTGATCTGAAAAACTCAACCAAATATAATGAAATATTGGAACCAGAAATCTTCATTGATGATGCTTCTGATTTAGTTATTAGTAGTGTGGGAGTCATAATAGAAGCCGATCCACGAAGTGACAAAATTCTAATACCTGACGACTTGGAATACTATTACGACAACAACAATGTACTTCACATAAACATGCCAAAAAGCTGGAAAAACAAAACGGCAAGAATCGTGTTAGGCACCAAAAACTTCCACTCTTCAATCAAAATAAACGCGGTTGCGGTAGAAATCCCGGATGGACTTCAAGCTGACACCCTGCAAATTGAAGGTGAGGCTATAAAAATCGATGGTTATATAAACGCCGAAAACATTATACTGCAAGGAGTAGCATGTAGCATCACAGGGGATATAAAAAGCAAGACAATTATATTAAGCGGCATGGTAGCCGTATCGATCAAAAACAAGATGGAAGTTGAGTATTTGACCATCAACAACAGCCAGGCTGTAAATATCAAAACGAGCCTACGTGGAACCTCAAAAATTATTATCAACTCCACAAGCATGAACGCAAAAATAACCTACATGGACACCTGGAAAGGCAAGCGATTTATCAATGCCGATAGTCTTGCAGGTAATCTCAAGCTGTATATCCCGCGCAATAACAACGGGAACCTGGATATAAACACAAGTGGAATTATAAATGTTTCAAAATCCTATTATTGAAAGAAGCGTGGTGACATGCTACGAAAGGTTGACAAACATTCCGGCGTCCCGGCATATATTCAAATCATGAATGACATCAAAAAAGAGATACTATTGGGACGATTGAAAGACGGTGATCGTCTTCCCCCGGTAAGAAAAATGGCTGATATTTTTGGAGTAAATACAAATACAGTGCTTCACTCACTGGAACGCTTACAATTTGAAGGTTTGCTTGAAGCGGAACATGGGGTTGGATATTTTGTGAAAGTTACAAATGAAGTTGGAAAAGAAGCTATTGAGATCATAGAAAGAATGGTAGCAGAACTGAAAGAAAAAGGTATAGATCTCGAGATGGCAAAAGTACTTCTGGAGGAGGTTTGGAAAAATGCTTAAAAAAATAGAAGCCTATTTTATGAAAGAAATGAGCGAAAAAGCTGGTAGAATAGCCGTTTTCTCCTTAGGATTACTCATTCCCAACTACGGATTCAGGATGTTGTTCTTATTTTTACTGGTTACCACCGTTTTGCCTGCAGACATACACAACAAAAGGATTTCAAACCTTCTGGCCTTACCATATTCTCATGGTGAGCTTTTCTGGATTTCACTCCTTTTCCTTGTTGGAATAACCACCTCAACAGAGTTTCTGGGAGCTGCACTTTTTGGACGCGGATTTATTTATACAGGGATAAATTTGTGGAGATCATTGAATTTTATTGGATTTTATTATGCGGTTTCCATGCTCAGTGTAATCGCTGGCCTGGACAACTTTGGAATCCCTTTTCTCATATTTATTCTTGACATTATTATGGGAGGTCTTGGCTCAACTTATGAAAATCCTTATTTCTATATTAGCCCGGTTTACCAGGGAAAATCGCTAGCAGTTACAGGTGTAGCAATAGCTACATTGCTGATCTCCTATCTCATATTTACAAAGAAGGGGGGTCAAAAATGATCGTAGAAATTAAAGGAATAAATAAAAAATTCGGTACAAAGCCTGTACTCAATGACATAAGTTTTTCTGTAAAAGAAGGAGAGATATTTGCTCTGGTCGGACCAAATGGTGCCGGAAAAACCACAACGCTTAGATGCCTTTATGGAGAGTTAAAACCCGAAAGCGGTTCAATAAATGTCTTTGGAAAAGAACTCTGCACTCCGCTCAAAACCGGAATAGCTGTGATGACTGAAGACCGTTTGACTTTCAGGCGATTCAAAGGCGAAGATTATATAAAAATGTGGAAAATGCTGTACCCGAATTGGCAGGATAAAACATTCAACAGTTTCTCCGTACATTACAGATTCAACATGGACCAACCCGTGGAAACCTATTCCATGGGGATGAGAACGCTTTTTAACTTAGCGCTGGTGGTATCGAGCAATGCTGATTTGCTTATACTCGATGAACCCACCCAAAATCTGGATCCCGTAATACGAGAAGAAGTAACCAATATACTGAGAGATTACAGTGTCCAGAAAGGAAAAACCGTGATTATTTCATCCCATGAAATATACGACCTGGAAGAAGTCGCTTCATCTTTTGCGATAATCTTCGAAGGTCATGTCCTTTATACTGATTCCATTGATAGAGCAAAAGAAATCCACAGGATGGTTTCAAGAAACGAGAACATAGATGATGGAGAACTGATCGGTCTGGTAAACGACGAAATTCTCGTAAAAACCGATAAAAACATCGGAAGATACGCTAACTTCAAAGAAATAGTCCTGGGCTACCTTCAAGGGAAGAAAGCATTCTAACCTTTTGAAAACAGCACCTCCGACAATCAGATCAACGATAGCCCTTTTACCCTTTGATAATTTGATCAAAACGCCCTTCATGCAAATAAATTGCTGAAGGGCGTTTTTACTTCCTAAAAACTTATGAAAATAATGGCTTATCAGGCACCTTTTCCTCAGGCGAGCCAGATCAATACCAATGGTTCATCACTTTCTGTCCAGACTACGTGACTCGTATTTGGTGGAATGTAATACGACTCGCCTTTTTTTACCTCGACAGTCTTATCCCCAATCTTAGCAAAACCTTTGCCCTCAATAAAAATCATCGCTTGATGAAATGGATTAGTATCGCCCTCCTGATTCAAACTCTCACCCTTTTTCAACATGTACCAGGCACTTCTGAACCCCGTGGCATAGTACAAACCTATAGCATGTCCACCATGAACAACCCTTGAATGTTCTTCATCCAACAAAACCTTTTCAGGATTATTTCTGTTGAAAAAGTGCATACCAAGATAATTGAATCGGGCAATAGTATCAGGAGTAATCTTTTTATTATTCGAAAATCTCCAGTCCAGAGGCGCTTTCTCCAGATAATTGGCTTTCGCAGCAGCTGTAATTGCGTTGAACTTCCCTTCGTATATCTGGCGCAAAACATCTAGTCTTTACTTGAATAGTCCAACGTTTTCTGTTCACAAAACCGTTCTTTTTTTTCAGTAAGAGTAATTTTATGGGGATCAAGTAGTATAATTTAAATAAAAGTTTATATCACAAGCGTGAAAACTTTTTTTCTTTCTCTTTAGTATTTAAAATTCGGATCAAAAACAATAGAAGTTCCATCTGGCACGACTTTGCGAAAATAACTCATCGTTTCGCTCTAAAACAAAAGCGGGGGGAAATTTTAATGAACAAACTTCCAATGGAGCGCCGATATTTCGAGAAACTCTTTGAAAGCAGCCCTGAAGGGATTGTAATTTGCGATGGGAAAAATCGCATCCTTCGAGCAAACCAGAAGTTCTGTGAAATGTTTGGTTATCAGTGCGATGAAATTATTGGACGTTTAGTGGATGATGTAGTTGCTAAGGATCCGGAATTAAGAGCGGAAGCTGAACAAATAACAAAAATCACTCTCTCTGGAAAAAACATAAGCAACGAAACCATAAGGCAAAGAAAAGACGGAACACGTTTTCCTGTGTCGGTTCTTGGTGCACCTATCTATGATGGCAAAAAAGTTGTCGGGGTAGTTGGTATTTATAGAGATATAACGGAATTAAAAAAATCACAGGAAAAGCTGCTGGAAAGTCTGAGAAAAAACCAGGCTCTCTTAAACGCCATCCCTGATATGATCTTTGTTATCTCAAGAGACGGTACCTATCTGGATTTTAAAGCTGACAGAGAAGACTTACTGGCAATATCCCCTGAAAAACTGATAGGTAAGAATATAAGGGATGCCGGATTTGACAGAAACCACCTTGAGCAGTTATTTAAAGGAATTGAAAAAGCACTGGATACCAATAAAGTACAAACAGTTGAATATTCATTGAAAACCCCTGCAGGCCTCGGTTATTTTGAAGCCAGAATAGTGGCATTGAATGAAAAAGAAGTTTTGATGCTGGTAAGAGATATCACTGAACAAAAAAAGAATCAACTGAGGCTGGAGCGTTTTGCCTTTTTTCATCGTACTCTCACAGAAATGGTTAACGAGATACTCCAGATGGAACTAGACAAAAATCCATATCAAAGGTTTGTGGAACACGCGGTTAAGGCAGTTCCAGGTGCTGAAGCTGGAAGTCTTCTGGTGAAAGATGAAACGGGGGTCTATCGTCTCAGCGCTGCTGTAGGATACAATCTCAAAAAGCTGAAAAAAATCTTTTTCGGCCCGAAAGAACTGGCGCAGGGAAATACAGATAATGTATTGATTGTATCTGATCTCGTTAGTATAAACCAAAATCTCGATCCTGAAAGATTGGAAATCCTGAAAAAGTACGGGCGCATTGATGAAATCAAAACCATGCTTTCCATTCCGGTCAAAATAAATGGTGAACCCGTAGCTTATTTCTGCCTCGACAGTTTTAGTAGCTCAAATGCTTTCGATGAAGATTCCATAGAAATGGCAAAGATATTCAGCCAGCAGGTTGCCGTTCTTTTGAAGAGAATAAAACTAGAGGAGGAGCTTAGAAGACAAAAGAAACAATTGAAATTCCTGTCTGAACACGATCCTTTAACTGATCTGCCAAACCGTCGCTTATTCGCCGAAAGAGTCAAACAGTACATTGCTCTTGCAAAACGGAGAAAGTCACCTTTAAGTATTCTATATCTTGATTTGAATCACTTCAAAGAAGTAAACGATACATTCGGACATGATGTTGGCGATTTGGTTCTCAAAAAAATTACCAAAAGATTCAAATCCTGTTTGAGAGAGAGTGATCTTGTCGCCCGCCTTGGAGGAGACGAGTTTGTATTCGCACTGCCGGACACAGATGCTGAAAATGCGGCAAAGGTAGCTAAACGCATAATTGAAGCTATAGAAAAACCAATAAACATCAGAGGCAAAAGTGTGAAAATCAGTGGAAGTATAGGTGTTGCCGTATTTCCAGACGATGGTGAAAATATCGACCAGCTTCTGAAACATGCCGATATGAATATGTACCGTGATAAAAGATTAAAATGTAATAACGGAGAAGATAGGCACGTAGGAATTCGGGAGAATTCAAATGACAGGAATTGAATCCGTGTTTTTGGTGGTACCTTAAATAATTCCATCATCAAATACTTGTTTTTTATCTATTCCGAGTATTTCGAGATTAACATCATTCTCAGTCCGAAGCTTGTATATTCGAACAGAATCTTCTTCAACTTTTATTATGCGTTTTAGCTGTGATTTCAACGTTTCAAGATTTGCTTTGGTTATTTCGCCTTCAAGTACAGAGTTTTGTACCCAATCTAGATAACGGCGGCAAACTTTCAAGACTCTGTTTACCCGCTTCTCTCCTATGTCGTACACAATCAAAACGTACACTTTAACCTCTCCACGGGATATATTCTTTTTCCCCTGTAATATGTTTTTCTATCTTATAGAGCTCAAGCCTTATGAGATATCTGTATGAGACATTTCTTTTTAACTGTGGGTGTTTAAATGTGGATTTTAGCTTTTCACCTTTGCTGTAGAAACCTACTATACCTATCCTTATTAGCACATACAAACTACATATAGGTGGGATACAAGGCTCATGGAAATCAACGATAATACGGCTCTCCAAACTATGCACTTAGCTAGATGAACCCAGTAAGGAAACTAAAGAACACTTTATGATCAAGGACAAATAAGGTAAACACGGCAAAGTATGCTATCTTACGTGTTGTTAAATAAATTCCTTGAATTCAATTCGGTTTCTGACATTCATATGGTACCCCGCTATCATCGGGACAAATGGAGAAATGCTGTTTCAACGTATTTTTCGGTAGAGTGTTACGAAAACAAACATATTACAGATGGAACTGTAATTTTTGAAATGAGATGCGGCAAGATTTGTATAATAATTGAGTAGTGGTACTTTGTATTAAGGCCTTAGAAAAAATTTCTTTGCACATAGAACTTAAAAAGTTGATGAATATTAATTGTAATTATTGGTATCTGTTTGTTGTGTTTAACTCCATAACTAGTTTACCAGATTTCTATGCCTTTTCGGTAATTTTCTTTATTCTTTCTTCTAAGTGTATAGTTTGAATTAAAGAGCTAAGTGTTTCAGAACTCCTCTACTACTATTTTCTAGACTCCTGTCGATCCCTTGATGATTTTTACTAATCAGGTACTGCGACTGAATAAATTATGATTCGAACTTCCATATGCCTTTTTGACATATCAAAAAGTTAAATGCTTTTTTGAATTTGGTTCCGGGTGTCCAACATATTCTTGCTGCTGAGATTTTTGATCCGAAATTCCCATCTTTTGTATTTGTTTCAAGCCCAACTAAAGGTTCTATATTCCCACATTCGACATAATCATTTATCTGATCATCAGCAAGTACATGAGATATTACCGGGCAAGATTCATGAACTCTTATCACAGGTGCTTTATCATTAAGTTCAACCTCATATATATATTTATTGTTTGACCCATTGCTTCCTGTTGAAGAAGCTTTCTTACACATAAAATAATCTAATTGGCTGGTGTTTTTGCAACTTTTTTGCGATACTCTTACTCTTCCCCAGCCGTAGGTTCTTTCACCGCCCAGTAGAAGCTTTGGTAGTGCCTCTTTCCAATTAAGATTGCAATCATCCCTCTCAAAGATATAACCAAGAAGATATACCTTTTCATTTCTTCTCGTTTTCGGAGCGATATATTCTGCTTCATGCAAGCTGCCATAATCAGCTTTCCTTACTTTTGGATCCAGCGCAGTGGTAACGTAGCTTTGTATATATTTCCATTCAAATTCATCAGGATCTCCCCAAGGAAAAAGGGTTATTTTTTTGTCATCATCTGTAGGATAAAAGTAAGTGAACCTAAGAAACTCGTCAACATCTCTGCCGGTTTTCTCATAATCAAAGTTTCCATCATCTCTTGCCATTCTGGCTGTCAACGCCCCCCAAAGAGTTCTGCCTGGAACATAATATCTAGTTTGTTGAAGATTTCCGATCTTCCTCTTACCTATATGCAGAGGTGAAAGAAGTTCAAAGACAACTTCATACATTTTCCATCTCATTATTCTTTCACCCTCGCTTTGGCTCCATATCGAGCATAGATAAGAGTTCTCTCCCAGAGATCTTTCACAAGGAAAAGAAAATCAGTATTATTACATATCTTTTCATTAACTAGATTTAGTGCATCTTCCGGCGATTGTATTTCCTTGTCCAAATTTCCAAGGTCGATTTGCAAAGCTTTACCTGCTGTACTAAGTAGCTCTTTAACAATTTTATCTGCTGTTTGGTCTTTTTTCTTATCCCGTGCATATAGATAAAGAATACTGGCGTAGACGCCTTCTCCATGAAGAACTAAAAGAGTATCATTAATGAGCTTTTCAAGTTCTTTTGCATCTATCGCATTCAATTTGTTGAGAATTTCATTTCCTGATTTCGCGGCAATGTAATCAAGGTTTTTCATTAATCATCACCGTCCGAAGAGACCAGTTTCATTCTACCGAAGCCCCTTGTGACCATTCCACCTATACCAAGATATTCGATAACTTTGAACCCATCCTCAACAACATCCATGGGTGACTTCCAGTTATTTATAATCTCATTTGTCTTCCCATTTTTCTTAAATTCCATCATTACCTTTTTAAACTTCCCGGGAGAATAATCATCTTGAATAACTGTGGAGTACAACCATGTGGCTCTTGGAATAGCTTCATAAGTGAAGAGAGCACGATCCTCCGCAGCACCTGTTTCTGGATTTATCGCAACAGAAGTTCTTGTTTCAAGATTATCATTGACTATCCGTGTAAATAACTTATCAGAGACTATATAAATCCTATCTTTGACAAGTTTCCAGTCATTGCTTTCTTTCAACCCATCAAAACTGGGCTCTTCAGCATTTATGCCTTCAACATCGATGTATAACCAGCCAATTTTGATTTTTCCCTTTGCAGCATTGCCATTCAAGAGATAAGCCTTTTCTTCATCAAAACAAGGTTTGACATCAATTCCAATTTCACATAATAGATTCTTGGTGGTCACCCACACTGTTCCTTCCGGTGAATAAACTGGGAACAGAATTATTCTTGCATCTGATAAGCTAACCATACCCGCTCTACCCGATTGCTCAGAACCGGAGCCATTTATATAACCAAAGGTATATGATACTGGATTATTTGGATTGCTATTCTTTACTGCTTGTCCAGCAACATCTAGGTTGCCAATAAGCATCGCAGCGTACATTTTTGCAGCCCCTGAAAGGCTTGTTCCTGGGATTATTGGTAAATTTGAACCAGCTTCTCTCACTATTGTGTTATCAACTATCCCCAAATTTGTTCCACCTGTTCCTATATGTATCGGGTCAAGTGTCATGAAAATGAATTTCTTCTTTTTATAAAGTTCATTGTTCATTCTATCACCCCCGTTTTATCCTTTAATATGCTCATGTGAATTTCCAGCACATCAGAGAGCTTCCCATTCACGCAGAAATCAATGATTTTCTTTCTTTCATCGTTGCTGAGCGATGGTTTCCATTTAAGATTGTCAACAACATACTCAACATAAGCTTTGAAGACTTCATCATTATCCTCCAAAGAGCTAGCCCAATCCCTTCGCTTTTTTTCTACAAGGCTGTTCAATTTCTTTATCTGGCTGTTTGAGAGTTTTGTTGAAAGTGTTGCCCATACCATTTCGATATCGTCCAGATCGTCGAGATAATATGGCCGCTGCTTTCTGTTATCCGAACGCCTTTGGACTTTGTTGTTTTTATCGTTATAGCTTATCTCAAACCTCTGGGAAGCCGAAGAAAGGTATTCAAAATCAAAATATGATGGTATGACGAGAATTTCATCACCCATCATGAGTTCTGACACATGAATCAACCACTCTCCAGATGGCCCTTTGAAAGAAAGAGACCTATTTTCAAGTTCAGCTTTTTCATTATTTACAACATAAAAATACGGATACCATATATCTTTTGAACCATCCCCCATCTTTGAAGGGATTTTCCAAATCTGCCCATTTTCAAATGACAATTTGAAATGATCAGGAAATTCATCCGGTTGCTTTGCTAACCTCCAAGTTTCCTGTTTATTATTTAATCGCATAAATCGGCGTCCGGCATCTATAATTGCTGGAAGTGCTGTATGATATCTTGCATACACTATCCCAAGATTCATAGGTAGCCGATTTCTAACTTTGCCCATTTCTTTCTCGTATTTTTTCTTTATCATTTTGGCAACTTCCAGCGCCTTATTTGCCGGAACAAGCACCATGAATCTTTCTGGAGCTTTTGATATCTCTATCACTGGTGAAAAAGAACAAGAATCAATTTCATGATCACAGATTTTTAACTTAGCTAATATTTTTAAAGGATCATCGGCATCATAAAGTTTAATACATTTATCATGGATTTTTCCCCAGACTTTATCCATCAAATCATAATTGTTTTGCTTTTCGCCTAATTGCATCTTTTGCGCAAGCAACTTAAGATTCTCAATAACTATGAGTTTTGCAACTTCGATTTCGCTTTGGACAGTCTTTGTTAAGAATACAGTGAACTTAGTGCCATCAACTTCGGCTTCATAAGCGGAATTTTCATTAAGATGATTAAGATTATTTAATTTGCCTTTGACAATAAGCCTTGCATCTATCGTCCCAACGACTTCTTTTATCTCAGCAAGTGTCTCATCCCAGAACTTACTTGTTGTCTCCCAAACTCTCCGTATCCGGGCAAATGAAGGGTTTTTGGCGCATTCTTGGTAGTGTTTTGAAGTTGGTGGAGTTTCATAATTTAGAGTTCTTATGAAACTCAATTTATCCTCTGTTTCACTTATCCAGTTTGCAATATCAAACTTTGCAGAAATTAGAGCAACTTTTGATGTGGCATCAGCAATTTCATCTATCCATATGGTTGTGTTCTTTTCTTTTAACCATGTTCTTGCTCTACCTTTTATTTTATCTGTCCAGAATTTTGAAACATGCCTGATACTATCATCCTCTGGCCTAAGCCATGATATTCTACATACTTGTTTATTTTGATTTTTCGACCAATAGTAAGCAATCTTTATAGGATCTGCTGGGGAAACTGGCTTTTTACCTATTATTTTGCCTATTGGTGGAAGCTCATCTTTTAGATCTGATTCACCAGGAGGTTTTTGTCCAAACCAGCTTTCGGAAAGTTTGATTTCAGGAGTTATCTCTCCTTCATAACCAATGTTTGCTCTAATGACGTCTTCAAAAGTAACCCCAGAATTGGGCCCAAATGCTGACTTTACATCTGATATTTTGTACTTCAAAATGTCATTAATATCTGGTACTACAAAAATGCTGCCATCGTCGTCTCGATAAACTTCGTTACCCATTGGATATTCTTCTTCTATTAATTTCTTGATTCTATCCAATCCTTCAGTGATCCATTTTTTCCTTGCTAGCAAATCTGAAATAGAAACTGAGTTACTAAAAACTTGTTCGCTATCTATTCTGATCGACAAAAATCTCCATTTTAGATTATTTGCTGTAACTGGTTCATCTCCATTTTCAGCCCTAAGAATTGCTCCCGCGACTGCTGATTTGAACAAGGTCGCAACAAGAAAGGACCAATCTTCAAGAGTAATTTCATTAATAGGGCGACGTGTATCGCCAAGAGCTTTGGAAAAAAGGCTACGTATAATATTTATATCTTCAGATTCAAAAACTTGCTTTTTCTTAAGAAATTTTTCGACCTTTGCTGTGAGATTACTGGTCTTGTTATACTCATACCCAAAAACTGAGCTTATAAAAGTTGAACTACTATTTTGTTTTACTTGGTATTTTTGCTCTTCAAGCAGCGAATTAATTCTTTCTTGAATATCTGATAGCTCTTTATTTATTTGTTTGATTTCTGTCTCATTTCTATTTAACAGTGATTCCAATTTTGGAGGAATAAAGCCTTTTTTTTCTAAAGCCTTTCTTGCATTTTTCTGGTAATTATTCAAATTATTTTGCACACGGTCTCGTTGGTTATGAAGACTCTTTTGCTTTCTTTTTAACTCAGTAAGCTCAGTAGAAGTCCTAGATTCTTCTTTTTCTATATGTGCTGCACCATGCGATCTTCCCAAATATTTAACGAGCAAAGGAAAGTTTTCATTTTTAGCAATGTTTCCAGGTCTACCTTCCTCTATCAATTCAAAAAGATTCGTTTTCTCTTTAAAAGCACCTTGAAAGCAAATATCAAAATTCTTGATAGAATTAAAGAAAAAATCTTTATCAGCATCTATGGAAAGCGTTGGTGAGGATGATTGTTTATCAACGAATTCATCACTACATTTGTACATGTCATGAAGCCAACCAGCAAGCTCTATTTTCAGTAGGTTATCTTTATTATCCTTAAGTATTTTTAGGTCTTTGCTCATGTTATCACCTCAATAATTTTATCGATGCTTTTTTTAATGATTCAAAACTATCAAAGTGCTGTTCCATTAAGCTGCTTTCATCATTCTCATTCATGAGATTTGCAACTTTTTCTTTTAAACCTTTAGTCTCGTGAAACTTGAAAGACTTTGGAAGTGATTTTTTGATTTGTTCTTTATCTTGTTGTGCATTGACTTTAATTAACCCCTCGTTTATTTTTGCAATTCCATACCCGCTTGATGTTTTTGCACCGAATCCATATTTTGTAAACATTGCTTCAAGGCCTTCGATTATCAATCTCAGATCTTCAAGCATCTGTTTCTTCATTTCATCTTGTTCTTTTCCAATAAGATCGAAAGGAACATACAGAAGTGAAAACTTTCCTTTTTCACCGGCGGGAATGCATTCAATGAAGATTGGTTTCGTTCCGGCACGGGTTTTCCTATCATGAGGATTGATTACTTCAAAACTGGATTTGCTAAAGAAAGTTGGGAAAAAGTGAAGTCTACCCTGACGAAATTTGTCCTGCTTTTTTTCCTGCCTTTCATTTCCAAACATGCGATTAATCTGCTCATCGTTTTCTTTCTTTCCTTCCTGCCACAAAGCTGAACGGAAGCAACCCTTCCAGGTAGATCCGGGAATGTAAGGACAACCAAGTACCTTTTCCCGCCTAATTGAGTTTTCGATAATTGTGAAATTCTCATCGTCTTTAGAGATGTATGGCTTTACGAGGCTGAACTCAAATTCAATAATGAATGAGTATAATGGCATTAGGTTTAAACATTTAGTATCGTAACTAAAGCATAAGGAATTTATAAGACTTCTATTTTTGCTATAATTTCTGTTTTTTTTGTGTTCGTTTTTGAGTTCTTCCAGGCAAGGTGTATTTGGATTCAGGTTTTTCAAATACATATATGAGAAAATGATTAGATCATCGACCGATGCTTTTTCTTCATAGTAATTATCCTTTAAGAATTTAGCGAATTGCTGAACCTTTTCTTTAGCTTCTTTGGTTCTTTTAACTTTTAATAATTCACTAATTTTCTCTTTAACGTCTTTCATATCTGCAAAGAACTCCAGGCTCATTTCTTTACCCCCTTTGAACCATCTCTAACAAGACTATTAATGTAATCATTTATATTGCTTAAGCGGCTTTTAGTGTCTCTATCAGAATTGAATTCTCTCCAAGAATTGAGCTTGAATGACCTTGTAGACTTTCCAAATAAATTTTGCCAGTCTTTAACTTCTGCATTTAATAAAAGCTCCTTTAGTCCATTGAGAACTTCTTCACGATTGAAATTACTACACTTTTCATACTGCGGTGGAACCCATCCCCAGATTCGAAATTCCCACAGGTCTTTTTCATCTTTTATTGGTTTATAAGCACCAGATATGTTTATCTTTGAAGCGATATTTCCATCTTTGCTAATAACCCCAAATAGCCACTTTGCTAATTCTCCAGTCTTGCACTTTTGCAACTTCCAAAAGGCCGATCCATTATTATATCTAAGCCAATTCTTGATTGTTGGAGAAATGGGTGCTGAACAATTATCAATCCAGTTCTTAAGCGCCAAACTACTGAACTGTTTAAGACCATTTATTCCTTTCCACCATCCCTTTTCAGTAGTTCTAAAACGAATCTTCGCAAAGAACATTTCCTTTATGTTTGGATAGTTGAATGAATCAATCGTTTTATTGCGCAAGCGTATATCCGATTTCTTCAATTTCTCATCTGAAGATATTTTGGAAATAGATTCTATGAAACGGGCAGTTGAAAGTTCTGTTTTCTCCTCAAAATTAAAAACCCCATATCCGAGTTGCGGTTTTGCTCCTAAAGCTCCACAATTTGCAGCCAGTTTTAGCGGAAGTTGAATTAAAATGCTATTAAAGTCCTCATCTAGTGGCGTAACACTAAGAATATAATCATTTGAATATCCGGAGTTAATGAACCATCCGCCTTTTTTCCCCTTATGTTCTCTACCTGATAATACTTTGAAACTAGCGGATTTATCAGACTCAAACTCAGGATGATATAATGAAACCCTGAATCTTCTCTTGAAACCTGTTGATCCGAATAGAAGACACGCTAAACAATATTCTTTCCTTTGCTTCTTGTTAACTTCACCTGGACACCTTATATTCAAATCTGTAGGATCACAAACATAATATCCAAGTCCCCTTACAATGGCTTCATACCACCACCGGATGCTTCCTATGATTCCTGTTTCGTGTATTCTGTCCATCTTTTCATCTGCTCCGCCTGTCCATAACGGGGTCAATGTTTTGATTTTGAATGTGATTGGCTCATTCCTCACTCTCGATCACCTCTGGTTTTTTATATTATTCCATTGTCTAACACTTGTTTTTTGTGTATTCCTAATATCTCAAGCCTCAACATTTTTCCCGTTCGAATTTTGGAGATTCTGATTGAATCTTCCTCCTTGTTAGTAACCTTGGTAAGTTTCACTTTGAGTTTTTCGAAAACAGCTTTTGTTAATTCTCCTGCATGCACTGAATTTTGAACCCAATCAAGAAATTGCCTGCAAATCTTCAATATCTTGTTTACACGTTTTTCCTTAACATCATAAACAATCAGAATATAATTTCTTATCCTTTCCAGGGAGCGTATACTCTTTCACCGGTGATGTGCTTTTCAATTTTATAGAGCTCAAGCCTTATGAGATATCTGTATGAGACATTTCTTTTTAACTGTGGGTGTTTAAATGTGGATTTTAGCTTTTCATCGTAGGCTCTTACAAAAATCTCCTTACCTTTATCATTCATATATATCCCCTCAAGATGTTTTGCAAAGTGTTTTGCCTGTATCTGTTTTTTGTTTATGAGAGAAAATATGAGCCTATCTACAATAATGGGCTTGAATATCTCCGCAACGTCAAGATTTAATGAGAAACTTCTAAAGTTAGTTGTATGAAGGAATCCTATACGGGGATCAAGGTGCGTTCTGTATATTTCTCCAAGAACCGTTGTATAAAGCATTGTATTACCAAAACTGATAAGCGCATTGATTCTGTTCAACGGAGGTTGCCTTGATCTATTCACAAATTCAAAGCTTTTATTGTCAATAATTTTATCGAAGCATTTATAGTAAAGATCTCTGAAATTACCCTCAATCGCCATTATTTCATCTACTGATGCCATTTCTTCAAGACGGTTCATAAGTTTTTTAAGCTTTTCTATATCCTCTTCCAAATCCTTCCCACGTCTGTTGTAATAAGCCAGAACACTTATCATATTACCCATTGAACCTTTCACAAAGATTCTTGCCAAATTAATTCGCTTAGCCCCATCATTATAGAAATTTGCCTGTTCTAAGACCAGAAAGCCAGAATTCAAGTGTTCGCGTGGATAATACGTTCCAGAGTAGTAATCATAACGATTGAAAAAGTGAATTGGAATCTGCTGTTTTGTAAGAAAATCAAGTACCCTTTTGTTCAGCTCAAGCTCTCCAAAGACACATATAGAATCTGTTTGCTCCACGGGTAGATGAACCTTCTTCCCATCTTCTTTTTCAAAAACAAGCGTATTATTCATTCTCAGTAATTTCCCCGAAGTGAATAGATATAACACTCTCTTCATACATACATCACACCCAACAATAAGTGTAATAAGCGCAATTCTTACAACGATTTTGTGATCTTTCTATTGGAGGAATTGGACCATCAACCAATTTTTGGATCTCGTCGCTCATTTCTCGGATACGTTTTTCTTCTTCCGCGGTAAGAATAACAGGTATCCGTTTTCTTTCCTTTGGAACAAGAAGCAAACCTTCAGCTTCAACTCCCATTTCTTTGAGCCTTATTAAATAAAAGAGCAATTGATCGCGTGCTCCATCAAGGGAATACTTCGATTTCTTAATCTCGCCTACAATTGTTTTGCCCTTTTTTTCTTGAACAAGATCCAGTTTTATGTTATCTATGACAACATCCTTTTCCCCTTTGTTTTCGTACGAAGTTTCGTGAAGAAGTCTTCCAAGGGCAAGATTAGTATTATCATTTTCAGGGAAAATTCTGTGAGCTACAAGCCATGCTTCGCGATGGCAGTTTGAATATGAAAGTATAAGATAACCGTTTACGTCTATCAATAAATATCACTTCCTGCAGAATGAAAACCAGTTACGCTGTCATAGTATCTTTGAAGTTCCCTTTCGTCGTTAGAAACATAGTGGAAACCATTAACAACAGGTGGCAAAGCATTTTCTGACTCATTCCATTTCAATCGGTAATTAACTATGTAAGGAGCAAGTTTCCTAATAGCATCCCTTTTTTCAGCTAGAAGCTCAAATTTGTCCTGTGTGCTTATGTCTTTTGAAAGTATTTCCTGATAATTTTTCCAGGCATTTTTTGCATTTTCGTCGAGTTCTATAAAAACAGGGTTCGTTGGTCTTTCTTCTATGAGCTTAAATTCATTAATTTTTGAAAATTCCAGCTTATAAATGTTTTTGAGTATCATTCGCGATTCTTCTTCGAATCCCTTGGTTTCGATTTCTGCAAGATAATTTTCAACAAGGTTATAAAGCATGGATTCACTGTAGTTATCATTATTAGAAAGTACTTTTCTAGAAGCAAACAACAAAACCGAATCGTATATTTTACTTGGATCTCTTTTACCCATGAATTCTTTTATATCTACAAGAATTACCTGTCCTTTCTTTTTCCTGTTCGATCTGTTCACCCTTCCTGCAACCTGAACAACACTATCAAGAGGACCAATATCACGAATACAATAATCAAAATCCAGATCCACACCAGCTTCTACAAGTTGAGTCGTGACTAATACACGAAAATCTTTAAGATTTTTTAACTTCTCAATTCGGTTTTTTCTTACTATCGGGGGAACTTCGCTAGATAGATAATATAGATATTTTTTATCTACGAATTCCGATATTTCTTCCAGTACAGCTTTCGCACAGCTAATTGTATTTAAAACCACCATAAGTCCTTTGCTCTCATCTCTGGCTTTTTCTACGACCTCTCTAAGAAATATTTCTTTGAATTTTTCGAAAGTTACTTCTCCAATATAATGAAGATCAAATCTATCCAGAGGAATTTCCCCAGTATAGAGATGTTTTCCAGAAATACCAAAACACTTTGGCATAGTAGCAGTCGAGAACACGAATTTAGTTCCACCATAATCAGCAAGAAGCTTCATTATTTTTCCTGTCAGTTCCCAATACTTCGGAGGTATAGCTTGAATTTCATCTAACAAGACTATTGACCCAGGTATCCTAAAAAATTTCATGTTTCGTTTATTTGTGAAAATAGAATGAAAGAAACTGACAAAAGTAGTTATAATTATCTCACTATTCCAGGAATTTATAAGAAGATCGGCGAGATATTTCTCATAGCCTTCGCCTTCTTTAGTGGAGTATTCTATATCAGATAGGTGATGTTGCTGTAAAACCTGATTCTCAGTTGGAAATGATCTACCAGTTTTTTCGAAAAGTTCTACGGCTACTTCATATGTTTGATCTATTATGCTCAGAAAGGGAAGGCAATAGATTATTCTTGGTACATAATCACTATTCGTAAGTTTTTCTCTGAGTTTTAGCCCAAGTGAAAACAAAGTCAAAGTTTTACCTATACCTGTTCTCCCTTTTAATATTCCTATGGAGAAGTCGGTATCATTAGTAGCTTCATGATAGAATTTGTTTCTAAGCTGGTTCATCGGATCTCTTCCAGGATTGTCAAAACCCAAGACTTTTCTATACTCTTCAACAAGGTCTTTGGGAATTGGATCCCTTTTTGGTAGTGGTCTATCCCTGAACGCTGCATCTGTTTTGTCTGCCCAATCAAGCAGGGATGAAAGATACATGTAAAGAATGAAAGACTGAATGTCATTAACTTCGTAGAAATGATCCTGGAATTCATCCTGCCATTCATCTACATTATCTTCAAGTTCCAAAGGATCCAACTTAGGTATCTGGATTTTATAAGCAAGTTCATTTAGAAACTTAGAATCGAGATTGGCTACCTGCCATTCCAACAAATCGACTTCATCATTTAGATCACAACCAAATTCAGGATATTCTGCTTTTCCGTGATGTCTTCTTACGAGAGTTACTATAAGAGGAATCAAATAATGTTTCTCTTCAGGTAGATTTGCTTTCAAATATTTCCCAACAGCAAATGCTCCCAGAACAGCATGCAGAGATTTTTCTTTATCATATTTTAACTTCCGGATCTTTTTCTGAAACTCCGGTGTTGCTTTACCCAGATCATGCAAATATGCTATCGCTTCTACGAGAAGTTTCAAGGTTGAATACTCAACTCCAAGAAACCTTTCAAAATTCATGTATTTCTTAGCAGTTTCTATTTCAGACTTCATCAGGTAATATACGCCTTTGAGATGATCGATCAATAATCTTCCAGGTTCATTTCCCATTGGAGGGTGTGAATAAACCTCAGACAAGCATTATCACCTCTTTTTGCTCACCGATGACAAGAGAAATAACACTTGTTTTCTCTGATTTTCTCAACAGTTGTATCTTTTTACCATTCTCTTCATATACTATTTCCGAGTATTCCTGAACTTTTCTCTCACAATCCATCCTCACAGCATGGGTTTCATGGAAAAGATTCAAACCACTCTCGAATTTGATTTCACCTTTATCAAAGAGATAAATTACCGAATCCACAAGCGTCGGGATTTCATCAACATGTTTTCCTTCAAAAAAACCAACATAGCTCACTGAGGCTAAGAACTCCGAAATTCCAAGATATGGAGTGTAATAACATTCTTTGTTTTTAACCACACTTTCTAGCTTTGCTAAAAAATCTTCGTTTCCAGATACATAAATCCTGTAAATCGGGGAAACGACACATTCAACAGGAACCAAGATGCTACCACCATTTTTTGTGTGTAGATATTTAAGATTGAAAGTCGTCTTTTTTATGGAGGTTAACAATCGCACCCCTGTTTTTACATTGTTGGTTTCAAAAAACTTAGAATGTTCACTTTTTCCAAATCCTCCACTTGAAATCCCAAGAATACTACCAATTATTCCAAGAACTGCTGTACGTGGCGGGATGGAGTACGTTAGAGCAGAAGTAGTTGTATATGGTTTTCTGAAATGAGCATAATCACTAGAGATATCTAAGACGAGGACTTTCATAAGCCCTCACCTCACTTTGCCAGCGGTTTCATCTTACCATCAATCAAATTCTCAATTTTGAAAGGTTCACCATTTAAGGTTAGCTTGAGTCTTGGATCTATCCTATATCTAATTTCTTTGATCTTATCGTTATATCTTTCAAGTAGTCCTTTCAGCTCTGAAACCTCTAAAACAAAATCGGAAATCCCTCTTATTTTCTCATCCAGAAGATCGGATACCAGCTTAATTGCTTTATCGAGCTCTCCTATATGGAAATTTTCATTATCGTTATATACAACATCTATAAGCAACCTGGGAAGCTGTTCCATCTTCGAACGAGTTATAAGGTCCCTGGTTCCATTCCACAAGGCTTCGAAGAAGAAATCGATGTCGACTTCACGAAGAAGAGTTTCCTTAGCTGTATTTTGATTTATTACACCATAAAATGCTATGCAAGAATAAGGGAGTTGCCATTTTTCACTGAAACTTCTTCCTTCTCTATCTTCCTTAGAAGCAAATGCAGCTGTCCCTTGAATAAAAACTGGATCTACTTTGTGTAGAGAACGTCCAAATCTAAACTGAACAGGTCCAATCATAGACATATTTAACTTAGAAATCGGAACTGTTCCCCCAAAGAGTCTTAAATCTATACATTTTTTAAGGAGTGCCTCTGCAGCAGTTTTTCTGTCATATTCTTTGCTGGTTATGTCGGGTATCAATTGTTTTGCCCTCTGTTCTGAGGTGATGGGGTCACCATTTATAAAAACTTCAAATTCGTACTCATCTTTTTCTTTATTAGCTGAAATCATGTATTCGCGACATGTCTTTTTTAGTCTTACATCGGAAACTATATTTACCCCCGTTACTTCATCCATCCTTGGCTTGTTTTCATCCAATGGATCTCCATTTGGATTTCCATCTTTCACATCATAAACGAACACAATCTCATGTCTGTTTTTTATAAATTCCATATCTATACCTCCCTATCCTCAATTTCTTTTTTATTCTCATTTGAACTCATCAACAACCTTTTCGAAGCTTCTCCACAGAGAAAAGCATAATTTAAGTCAGTAATAGAAGATTTCCATTTCATTCCAGCTTTTAATTGATATTCTCCCGCAATTTCAAAAAGTCTCTTCATAAATTCCACATGAGAGGCATCTTTGATTTTTGTCAAGTAATACTTGAACTTACTTTTCATATAAGATAGATGCTCCTTAAAATCATCTGGCTTCATCCTGTAGCCCTTTATTCTTTGATCCGCTGTTCCAGTATAACCCTGTGATTCTTGGATATCCACGAATATTGAATGAATCATCCCAATAATAAAGGTAAGTTTTAATTCGTCATTCTTGAAGAAATCCGGGTATAACTCAAAAAAATCTTTTAAAATCTCAGACTTCGATTTACTCAAATCTAATCTCCCCCCTTCATGAAGATTGTTCAGTCTGTTCAAAAAGTATCCCATTGCCACTATGTTGCCTCTTTCAAAAAAGAGATTTTTTCTTTCTTTTTCATCAGCATTCATTTTAAATGAATGTATATATCTCAACGCTGCCTTTTTGTATGGATCAAGATTTATCCTAAAACCTTTAAACATTGCCTGCATACACTTTAAGAAATCAGAAGGAGGAACTGGATTTTTGTCCGTTGCTTTTTTCTGGAGCTGAGAATAACCTTTGAAAACCTTCCAAAGAGTTTCAAACTTTATATACGGAGATCCCAGTGATTTAAGTTCATTTTCAATACTGGTTGCAGCAAAATTGATCATTTTCAAACGAGAAGGGGGAACGTCTTGAATGTTCAGGTATAACTTAACTTCGTCCTTTTTCCTAGCTTTCATGAAAAAAACAAAATTTAGCGTTGAATAGGTTTCTTCTTTTCCAAGCTTTGCAACTATCTTTCTTTCAAACTTTTCGTATCTCCCATTTTCTCCCTTAAAAGTATTTGTCAGGCTGTCAAAAGCAGCTAAAGTATTTTGAGCAAACCTGTGATGTTTTTCTATCCTTTCTCCAAAAAATCTAGGTAAGACATAAACCCGTGAATCATAAGAATCACAAGAACCATAAAAGTTTAGTGTTAGTTTTTCATCAGCTATCTTTTTACCAAGAGCTAATTTTGCAAAACATTCTGAACAAAGTGGCATTGTGATATCGTGACTTTTTTTGTTCATTCTATATGCAAAACCTGGTTGATCTATGGTAGCGAATTTTAGGATATCACTAACTTTGGCACCTACTTCGGTTTCCTTTCCACAGATAAAACACGTTCCTGCTCTCGACTTTGGTAATTTCTGAACTTCTCCCAAGAAAATCTTTCGAAATTCTTCTATCTCACCCACATAACGTCCACTTATTACCACAGTAACAAAATAGCGTTCATTTTTGTCACAATTTTTAGCTGCAACTTCAATATCCCTAATTATGACTTCTCTATTTTCTTTTAAAACTTTCTCTATATCAGAGATCAATTTTCCTTTATGAACCTCACAGTATTTAATAAATCTATCTATTATTCTTTCAGGTCCATGTTTGGCTGGTTTAAGTGTAAGAGAATAAGGGTCAAACCTTGCAGATGGAGTTTTTCTGTAAAGATAGTTTACATCCTTTTTTTTCTCCATAGAACAGCCAGTATAGATTAAAGAACCATTTTTTGTTTCCACGTTTATTGTAATTGTTGCTGTATATTTCGTTCCCAGATCTTCTGTAAGTTGTTGAGTTTCATCATAGTTCTTTTCGTGTATTTTACCGATTTCATATAACGCTTTAATCAAAAGTCATCACCTCTTTCGCATCAATTCAACCATTCCAAATCCCTGCGCGTTTCTAGAGCCAAGACCCCAGTTAAAAGCCAGTTTAATTAATTCAGTATTGCCAGATAGTTCGAACTTCCCATCCCAGGCTATTATTGTGAATCCTTTGTACTTTATAATCCTTTGCTTCATTTTACTTATTGGTTTTATTGAAAATTCATCATTTGAAAGTTCTAATCCTATCGCTTTTGCTTTTCTTAATAAGTTTTCTCTGATTTGGATTCCAAAATCCTTCTCAAACGGGTTATAGTAATAGCTTTTCTTTTTGCCTTCTGGAGTTACCAAAGTAGAACGAACCGTAATTGGTGATAAAGTTATCACCTTTATAGGAGACTCTTTAACTTTTTGATCAGAAACATCTAATTGAACAAGCTTTAATTTTTGACCAATAATATCCAATTCTTCACTCTTTAAAAATTGATTACCGATAGCTTGTATGATTTCATCAAACGGAGAAGCAATACTAAATGAAATTGGGGATTGAAAACTTATTCTGCCATTATATAAAGTGTGCTTACCTTTTATTCTCGAAAAAACAAAAGGGCGAAATTGCCTGCTGTTATAGAGGGGACCGCTTTCATGAAAATCCGGAAGTTTCTTCGAGACAATTTTGAAAATTAATGACTGAAGCATATGATTATAACTTATAGGAAGATCAATACTTTTATTACTCTCAAAAGCCAAAACGATTTTCACTTATTTCCTCCTATTTTTACCGTCAAGACACAGAAACCAAAAACACACCTTAAGTTTTTACAAGGGCATTTCTTTACGCAAGTATGCTTATTTTATGAAGTAACTCAATTAAATACTAACATATTAATTGTGTTGAATGCAAATATTTAGCATTATGTTATTTTTTTCAATCTGCTGCCACATATAAGAACATGTCGATGTCTAATAAGCAGAAATTCCTAGGAGATCGACAGAAACTTGTGAACTAGCGCAAGCGTCATTATTGGGTGAAAAGCTAAAATAAAGGGTGAAAAATTCCTTCAAAATTGATTTTTTTGAAAAAACCACAAAAGGTTATATAATCTATATAGTAATTGGTTTATAGAATACCTATGAGGAATTGAAACTTATAGATCAAAGCAAACCATGACGGTAAATTTAAGTTTATAGAATACCTATGAGGAATTGAAACCTAGCAAAAGACGAAGACACGGGACATTACCTCCGAGTTTATAGAATACCTATGAGGAATTGAAACTGCCGTTGAGAATTCCTTCAGGCTGTTCATTGGCGTGGTTTATAGAATACCTATGAGGAATTGAAACGAGGAATTGCCAAAAACTTTTGATTTTGTCCAAGCGTTTATAGAATACCTATGAGGAATTGAAACTTGAACCTGGTTTTAAATTAGTTGCAGCAACTTTGTGTTTATAGAATACCTATGAGGAATTGAAACTCGTTGCTTCGGTGGCACGCTGCGGCGACCGCAAAGTTTATAGAATACCTATGAGGAATTGAAACTTAATCAAAATTCCGATAGCTGAACCAGCTTCCTGCCCGAATGTTTATAGAATACCTATGAGGAATTGAAACTGGGACGGCCAACCGTGGGTTTGCGACATAGCCAGAACGTTTATAGAATACCTATGAGGAATTGAAACTTTAATCAAATCAAAGAGCGTGGTTACTCTTCAAGTTTATAGAATACCTATGAGGAATTGAAACCCAGTATAAATATCTTGAAGTGTTTCAAGCATTTTTGTTTATAGAATACCTATGAGGAATTGAAACGTTTTTGTCAAGCGTTTTAACAAATAAACTTAAAAGTTTATAGAATACCTATGAGGAATTGAAACAAGCGTATTCGCTCCACTTCTCTTTTATGAACGTTATAGTTTATAGAATACCTATGAGGAATTGAAACCCTTACATACGTGTTCCCTTTCATGGTGCCCACAAGTTTATAGAATACCTATGAGGAATTGAAACAGTAAGTTTTCTATCAACGTTATGTCCTGTTCTCGTTTATAGAATACCTATGAGGAATTGAAACTCCAATGGATCCCAAGCGCTTTTCCAAGCTGTCTGAGTTTATAGAATACCTATGAGGAATTGAAACATTTCCACGAGTTCTCCGTCTTTAGCAACGAGCGTTAAGTTTATAGAATACCTATGAGGAATTGAAACTCGGAAAATCAGCAGACAACCCAGATTCTCTCGTGTTTATAGAATACCTATGAGGAATTGAAACTTAATTTTCTTCCTGGAGGAGTGCTGGAACTTGAAGTTTATAGAATACCTATGAGGAATTGAAACGCAACGTGGCTAAACGGTAGTGCAACGCCGAATCAGTTTATAGAATACCTATGAGGAATTGAAACGACATTATAAACTTCTTTATGAAGAAGAGGAGGCGTGTTTATAGAATACCTATGAGGAATTGAAACCCGGGCAAAAACTCGCGTATGTCAGCCATACATGCGGATAGTTTATAGAATACCTATGAGGAATTGAAACTTTTATTTTTTCTTCATATCTTTCTATATCTTTAGTTTATAGAATACCTATGAGGAATTGAAACGAGAAAAGAGTTTTGTAATGCCTTATATCCTATATGGTTTATAGAATACCTATGAGGAATTGAAACTTCGCTGTCTTGACCGTTGCTATTCGTAACGGTCGTGTTTATAGAATACCTATGAGGAATTGAAACTTCGGGCACTGCGTGCAGTCCTCTGTATCCTTCGTGTTTATAGAATACCTATGAGGAATTGAAACCCAATCGTTTACTCCCTGTAATCGTCATAGATTTCGTTTATAGAATACCTATGAGGAATTGAAACTATTTCTCTGCAACATTAACTATCCGTGACTTCTGAGTTTATAGAATACCTATGAGGAATTGAAACACCGCCTTTGTGGTGCTTCCTCTCAGGGAATTTTTCGTTTATAGAATACCTATGAGGAATTGAAACTTGAAAAATTTGACGCTAAGAGCCGAGAAAAGAATAGTTTATAGAATACCTATGAGGAATTGAAACAACTCATCCCAATTTGTGAAACTCGAACCTATGACCGTTTATAGAATACCTATGAGGAATTGAAACATGTCCCAGCCTTTTAATTCTTCAAGTGTTCCTGTTTATAGAATACCTATGAGGAATTGAAACTAGTTTCTATCTATGGCTATCGTGAAAGTCGTTACCGTTTATAGAATACCTATGAGGAATTGAAACACGGCTAACAGTCGATATTATGAGAAAAACTCAACCTAGTTTATAGAATACCTATGAGGAATTGAAACTTCAGTAAGCTTCTTAATAAAAAAATCGAAGTCGATGTTTATAGAATACCTATGAGGAATTGAAACAGTGAATTTTTCCTTGACTTCCTTTTTGTTTCCGGTTTATAGAATACCTATGAGGAATTGAAACTTCCATACCAGCCAAACATCTTCACTACCGCCCGAGTTTATAGAATACCTATGAGGAATTGAAACGTTTTCTTCTTGCCAATATTCGCACTCCTTTTCAGTTTATAGAATACCTATGAGGAATTGAAACTGTACTTCTTCAATATAATTCGAATAAGTGCTAGCCAGTTTATAGAATACCTATGAGGAATTGAAACATATGGACATAACAACACTGGCACCGGAAATAGAGTTTATAGAATACCTATGAGGAATTGAAACAAGAGAATAGGAGGAGGGAGTATGAAAATCATAATCGTTTATAGAATACCTATGAGGAATTGAAACTAGCTTTTTCAGTTCTTTCTTTTATCTTCTGAAGCGTTTATAGAATACCTATGAGGAATTGAAACTCGCCATCGGTAACCACCAGCACTAACGCTTCTAGTTTATAGAATACCTATGAGGAATTGAAACAGTTTCATTCTCTCTCCTCCCTTCTGAACGTCTAATGTTTATAGAATACCTATGAGGAATTGAAACGCTTCTAAGCCGATAAACTGACCAACATTTTCGTTTATAGAATACCTATGAGGAATTGAAACCTTTCAGGAGAGAGATTAGCCAGAGCATTAGAAAATCGTTTATAGAATACCTATGAGGAATTGAAACTCCTTTCAGAACGTCCAAAAGGTTGCTCGCCTGCGGGTTTATAGAATACCTATGAGGAATTGAAACAGTATTCAAGTATAGAACCTTCACGATCAAGGCTAAGTTTATAGAATACCTATGAGGAATTGAAACATAAATAGCTGCATTAAGAGCATTAAACGGAAAAGTTTATAGAATACCTATGAGGAATTGAAACTACTTCGAGTTGTGAAGGATTTCCGCGTAGTTTTTGTTTATAGAATACCTATGAGGAATTGAAACTTGTACTTCAGCGCCCAGTCGACTATCAAGTCTCCGTTTATAGAATACCTATGAGGAATTGAAACATAAATAGCTGCATTAAGAGCATTAAACGGAAAAGTTTATAGAATACCTATGAGGAATTGAAACGTGCAATCGGTGGCCTGATAGTGGCGGCCGGTGAGTTTATAGAATACCTATGAGGAATTGAAACCTGGATACGAGTACAAAACCGGCGGCAGCACCGTTACCTTTCGTTTATAGAATACCTATGAGGAATTGAAACAGGCACAGGGTTACCATTCAAAAGCTCACACGCACGGTTTATAGAATACCTATGAGGAATTGAAACTTTCGTACACAATAGCTGTGTATTCTGGTAAATTCAGTTTATAGAATACCTATGAGGAATTGAAACCCGCACCGTTGTCCGAAATTGCGGGCTCCTATATCTCTGGAGGTGAATGAAGAATGGGTGACATAACAAGAGAAATAACCTACTTTGAATATTGTGGTGAAATAAACACCGAAAAAGTTTTGTCCCTTGCTAGAGAGAGATGCGGAAAACTAGGAATTAAGAAAGTGGTTGTTGCCTCAGAAACGGGTAGAAGCGCACTCAAAGCTCTCGAAATCTTTCATGGGATGAATATAGAAATGATTGTTGTTACTCACTACCCTGCGAGTACATGGGGACCGAAAGGTGACATCCCTATCGGACTTATGAGAAAAGAATACTCTAAAATACGGGAGAAATTGCTAGAAAAAGGTGTCAAAATTATCCAGGGCACAAGACCTTTTTCCCCTCCATCCAGACATATTAACTGGGAATATCCAACACCTGAAGGTATTATAGATAAGATCCTTGAAATTTTCGGCGCAGGTACAAAAATAGCTATTGAAGTGGCTCTTATGGCCACAGATGCTGGAGAAGTGGATGAAGGCGAAGAAATCATATCCTGTGCAGGTACATACAAAGGTTTGGATACGGCGCTGGTTGTAAAAACGGCGTATAGTATGAACTTCTTTAAGAACTTTGAGGTTAAAGAAATAATCGCCAAGCCCAGATGCAGAGTGAAAGAACTCCCTGAATACAAATTTAAAAACTGGAAAGGTGACTTGAATAAATACTATGAATGGAAGATGGAGAAATCTGAATGATTCCCTGTAGATTTAGATACAATCTCTTTCCGGAGCGTTTATAGATTACCTATGAGGAATTGAAACTAATATATTCAGATGTAGCTCCATCGAGTTCGAGTTTATAGAATACCTATGAGGAATTGAAACTACCAACCACTAAAATGACCTACCGGAAAAATTAAGTTTATAGAATACCTATGAGGAATTGAAACCAGAATGAGGTCATATAAAGCGCTTGCGAGAGACTGTTTATAGAATACCTATGAGGAATTGAAACAAGACTCCTATAAGGCGTTATAGGAGCTGGAAGTATTGGGTTTATAGAATACCTATGAGGAATTGAAACAGCAAAAAGCCAACGAGATGTGGAGCGAAGGGGATGTTTATAGAATACCTATGAGGAATTGAAATTTCCCTATCCATTCCCAGGCACCATCAATATCGACGGTTTATAGAATACCTATGAGGAATTGAAACTAAAAATGGCAATAATCTTGTTGTCGATCAGGTTTGTTTTTAGGTTACCTATAAGGGCTAGAAGCGTACACCGTGATACCACTACTATTGACACTCTACCGGTTTTTAGGTCATCTGTAGGGGGGAGTATACTGCTCCCTTGAAGAATTGGACAGGTAAAAAGTAGAGAGATAAAATAAAGGCAAGGGGGTGCAGTTAATGGCAAAGAAACTTTCGACAGAAGAAAAGATGGCAATAATTCTGGAAGGGCTTCGTCGAGAAAAGAGCGTTTCTCAAATCTGCAGAGAACATGGAATTTCACAAGCTCAGTATTACAAATGGCGTGACAGGTTTCTCGAAGGAGCCAAAGAAGGCTTGGAAAATGGGAAGAAATCCAGGGTAAAGCAGCTCGAAGAAAAAATCGAAGAACTCCAGAAGGTAATTGGGAAACAGACCATCGTCATTGAGACCTTAAAAAAAACAGTAGTACATCCAGGCAACGGGAAATAGTGACATTGCTCCTTGAAGAGGGATTTAGCGTTTCAGAAGCTCTGAGGTATTTGAAAATCAGCCGGAGCACGTATTACTACAAGCCCAGGGAATACAGTCGAAGAACGAATGATGAAGAAATACTCAAAGAAATAGAAGAACTCAAACGAGAACACCCTTACTGGGGATATCGTCGAATCTGGGCGATGTTGAGGAAAAAGGGCAACAAGCTCAACCGAAAGAGAGTATACCGGATAATGAAAGAGAATGGATTGCTGTTCAAAGTTGAGCACAAAAAAGCTTGTAGAACCATTCAAAAAAAGATAAAGCCAACCAGGCCCAGAGAGGTGCTTGGGATCGACATGACAAAAGTATTCACAAGAGATGCTGGTTGGGCATATTACATAGCAGTGATAGATTGGTACACAAGAGAAATCCTTGGATCGGAAATAAGTCTCAGGTGTAGGACGGAAGAATGGTTGAAAGCGTTGGACAGAGCCTTAAATGAGGGGT
>NZ_JGCK01000022.1:0-7931 GCF_001639905.1 Kosmotoga sp. DU53
AACGATGCCGTTATATTCGTGACCCTCGGAAGTAAGGGTTCGTTGGTTTGCAAGGACAAAGAGATTTCCCATGTTCCCGGTTATAACGTCAAGGTTTTAGAAACAACAGGATGCGGGGATTCATTCATGGCAGCTGTTTTATCCCATATATACAAACTAAACAGTGAAGAATTTGTGCGGTTATCTATCATGGAGCTTGAAAAAATAGCAAAATTTGCTAATGCTGAAGCTGCCATTGTAGCTACCAGATATGGTGCCGCAAATTCAATGCCGTATAAACGGGAGGTTGAAACATTCCTTTTGAAAGGCCTATAAGCTTTTAAAAATCAGGGACCAGGATAAGGAAGAACAAAAAACACCATTACGGCAAAGAATGTTATATTGCCCAGAAGTACCATAATATGCCAGATTTCGTGATTCCCGAAATAAGGTGGCTTTGGATTAGGCTTCCCGGCGAAAAATATCCCTGCGCCAATCGTGTAGAATAATCCCCCAAGGATCATAAGGATAATACTCAAAAGTCCCAAACGCACATAAACACTGTAAACCAAAACTATCGATAACCAGCCCATAGCAATGTATCCGACTGTGGAAATACTTTTTGGTATCTTGTTGAAAAACACAGACTTGATAACGATGTTGAGTATCGCCAGTCCCCATATGATCCCAAAAACCGTCCAACCAAGTACACCACCAACCACGGCAAGACAGAAAGGTGTGTACGTCCCAGCTATAAGCAAATATATTGCGCTGTGATCAAGAATCCCGAAAACCCTGTGATATTTATTAAAAAGCAAGAAGAAATGCAAAAGACTGCTGGCAAGCATTGACAAAAACACCGTAAAGCCATAAATACTGAAGCTTATCAGATGAACCCATTTGTGCTGAAGAGCTGAAAAAACAATAAGAACCACCAATCCAGCAACAGAAAGAACGGCACCAACAAGGTGCGTAATGGAATTCACGTATTCATTAGACTCTTCCGAAGAAATCATTTTATCCATCTTGCTTTTATCTTTTAAACTCAAATCAGTTAACTCCTTTCATAGATTCGCACATGGCTGCGCTCATCATCGTTGTGAGTTGTCGGTTGTAGGTTATGCGCGACAATCGAGATCCGAGAACCGAGAGAGGAGCTACGCTGACGAAGTGCTGGACTACGTCCGTGAGGCTCACGACGTTGACGCTTGCAGAGGCTGTCAACTGATGGAGCGATGCTCAGGAATTGTTGTAGCCACCCCTAACTAGATTTGTCATCCTGAACTTGATTCAGGATCTCGTACTTAAGAAACCCAGATTCTGGATTAAACATCTCCAGAATGACGGTTTTTTGAATCGTGCAGCGGTTCGCGTTACTTTATTTGACAGCGTAGCAAACATTAGCCTCGCAAGCATCGCTCTACCAGCTGACAGCGTTGCAAACCTCGGCTGCACAGCAGCTATTGGTTCTCGGATCTCGTTTTTTACGTACAATCTACAACGCACAACGGTTTTTATCGCTGCGCAGCAGCCTTCTCGGTTCTCGGCCTCTCGGATTCTCGGTATCTCGAGGCTTTCCTACTTAAAAGTATACCAGACACGATATTCCAAGCATTTCAAGAGTAAGGTCGTCATCTTTATTGTTCAAACGCGTTTTCGTTGGAATTTATCACCAATTTCTTCGTTGCTCTAAAAATTTTAAAAGAAATAGAGCAAAATTCTAATTTCATTCTTGACATTTCTAATTATAAACGGTATATTGTTAATGTAAAAGATAAAGATTCTTATAAAAGGGCGACAAAAATAAAGACCTTTTGTCAGCCATCAAAAAAAGGGGGAAATGTTATGGAAAAAGTCGTTGGGGTATGCGGGTGCATTTGTAGTGATTGCAGGATTTACGGAAAGGACTGCAAAGGATGTCATGTTATAGCGGGGAAGCCGTGCTGGTTGCATGAAGTGGGGCTTGATGTTTGTGATTTTTATGAATGCTGTGTAATTGACAAAGGGCTAAAACATTGCGGGGAATGTATAGAAATTCCATGTGACAGGTTCTGGAAGAATAAAAATCCTGCATGGACAGAAGAACAACACAAAAGAATTGTAGAAGAAAGGGTCATTTTACTTAAAGGATTAGCTCAGAATGAAAATTGATCAAGGAAAGGGTTCTATGAAGAAGGATATTAGCAATTTAGGAATGAACCTATCGGCAAGACGATTGAATAGAATTTTATCAATATTGTTTTCAGAAATGAAGGATCTATCAGATGAAGATAGAGATTTACCAATTCGTTGGAATGTAATGCACATGTATACCAGCTCACAAATCGCAAAAATATTAGCACTTAAACGAGGGATAGATCCAGAATTAGCAGGAATAGCAGCAGCTCTTCACGATATTGGTGTAGTAAAGACAAAGCGACATAAAAATCATGCCGAAGCAGCAGAGAGATATGTATATGAAATTATTGAGAGCTATAATTCCAAACATAGAGGTGATTTGCCTCAAATTACTAAAGAAGAAGCAGAATTAATTGTAAATGCTATAGTTCAGCACAGCCAAAAAGAAATTATTTCAGATAATCCCTTCGTTGAAATCTTAAAGGATGTTGATTCATTAGACAGATACTTACATGGCGTAAAAACAGAAGGAGCACATCGTGAAAGATGCATAAAAGTATTGAAGGAACTTGGAATTGAAGAAAAATCGAATCAATAGAACAAAAAAGGTGAGTTATTAAAATTGGCGTCCAACTTTACCTAATAAAACATTTCCAATATTTTGTTCTAAAAAGTCTGCGATATATTTTGCACCAAAAATCATCCGGAACGTCAGGCATCCTTATTCAAAAAGTGCGATGAAATATAATCGGAGGTAACAACGATGGCAGAAGATCCCATCAAAAGCAACATCGTACATAGCCTTGAACCTGAAGTAACCTTCCTTTCCAAACCACCACAGATTGATGGTGTTCTGGATGCAGAGCTCAAAAATCTTCCGGTTCGTACATTCAATTTCGTAGAAAAAAGCAACGATCAGAACCCTCTGGCTGAGGCTAATTATCGTTTAGCCTACGGAGCCGAATTCTTCTATTTATACATTGAGGTTAAAGCTGACAGTTTCATATGCCGTGACAGGGGCTATCAAAATGGAGACGGATTTCATATGGTACTGTCAGTTCCTCGTCCTGGAAATGTACCTACCGATGAGTTTTTCGTGATGGCATTCTGTCCACAGAAAGAACCTGGCAGAGCTTGGCAGAAAAGTTCATATGGTACCACAATATCGACCTCTCGTTTCAACCTTTGAAAAACACCCTTTTTGAGGTAAAAAAATTAGACGGCAAGGTAGGATACGAATTACTGTTGCCGTGGAAAGAGGTCTATCCTTATCATCCATGGTTTTCAGAATCGATAGGTTTTAACCTGTGTTATGTTCAAGCAGTTGAAAAAGACGAAAAAAATTACTTTTTTGTTGTACAGGATGACCGCATTCAATCCGAGCAAAGTTGCCGCCTCTATACAAGATTAAGTTTTTCACCCCCCAGGTTAAGCAGCGGTACAAAGACTTATATGATTTTAGACCGTAATCATTGTAATGAAGGAGAAACCATCAAGGCAAGGATCGCTGGAATATCTGCCACACCTACTAAAGATACGATCATAGTCCAGATAAATAGTGATGAAGGTAATGTGGTAAGTCGCGATGTATTCAGCTTCGACATCGATGATGAGTTAACCAAGAAAAGTTTTGAGTTAAGAACGTCCCATTTAATCCCGGGAGAATATAAGGTCAAGTGGGCATCGCAGATCAATAGCCTCTCTGGCAATATTAGTTTTACAGTATTACCGAAAGAAACTGTTACTGATATGAGCAAGCAATTGGAAAATATCAAAGATAGGATCAGTTCTGGAAGTTTGACAACCTTGCAGTTTAAACTCCAGGAGATTAAAACAACAATGAAGAAGCTTAAACCTTATGATACTGCTGAAAGATTAAGAAATTCCATTAGCAAGTTCAAATCTGAGGTTGAGTGTGCTGCAAAAGGTGTAGATATCATCGCAACTAAGACGGGGATTCAGAGAAGAGCTTATCGCTCAAAAATTGATAACTCACTTCAACCGTACAGTATTAAAATTCCGAAAAATATGGAATCAAACAAAAAATACCCTCTTTTAGTTTTTCTCCACGGAAGCGGAATGGATGACAGACAGGTATTGACCGAAAGAGAGGTAGACCCACTAATAAATTTTATTGAACTCGCTCCCTTTGGTAGAGGAACCTCAAATGCGTTCAGTACTGATCATGCACAGGATGACATTCGTGAGGTAATAGACGACGTGATAGCACACTATCCCGTCGATACAGATAGAATCATTCTTGCAGGATTTTCGATGGGCGGCTACGGTGTTTATCGCACCTTTTATGAGAACCCTAAGATATTCAGGGCACTCGCCGTTTTTTCAGGTCATCCCGATTTGGCAAATAAATGGGGGATTCCTGGTAAGCACCCAAATTTTTTAGACGAAAAATATTTGAACCCTTTCAAAGGGATCCAAATTTTTATTTTTCATGGAGAACAGGATAAAAATTGCCCGTTTGATTTGACGAAAAAATTGGTTGAAATGCTTAAGAAAGCGGGAGCACGGGTTGAAGTTTATATCGATAAAGAAAAAGGCCATGAAATGCCAGGCGAAAAAATATACCGTTCTTATTTACAATGGCTGAAAGAAGTAACAAAATGAAGAAGAAGAAGAACAACAACCCACAAAAATGCCACTGGATTTATTTGAAAGAATGGTAAATACCCTTGATAAGTACTGATAATGATTGCTAAAGAGTATAAAATGAGTTAGCATACATACAATTTACCAATAAAATTGGATACAGTTTACCTGGTCCATTTGCTGGATATTACGAGCTTAGCTCATTTCAACGGAGGCATTTACAATGCCAGAAAAAACGAAAGTTGTTGAGATTGTGCCATACAATCTGGAATGGAAAACAGAATTTGAAAAGATCAAGACCATGATAACCAGTTACATAGGCGACTTGATTTTAACCGTTGAACACGTCGGGAGCACATCCGTTGAGGGGTTATCTGCAAAACCGATTATAGATCTTGATGTTGTTATTGATAGTTATGATGTACTACCCAGTATTATTGAGCGTTTAGAAAAAGCAGGCTATGAATATGAAGGTAATTTAGGGATTGAGGGACGTGAAGCATTTAAAAGAACATGTGACAATGGCCTTATGAATCATCACCTGTACGTATGTCCTAAAGACGGAAAGGGGTATTTGGAACACATTGCATTCAGGGATTATTTGCGGGAAAATGTGACTGCAAGAAAAGAGTATGAAGCATTAAAGCTTAAGTTAGCAGAGACTTACCGCTATGATGTTGATAGCTACTGCGAGAAAAAAACCGAGTTTATAAGAACTATATTAAACAAGACAATCTACCGTGATTAGTGCTATCATCTTATAA
The DNA here is from genome assembly GCF_001639905.1 of Kosmotoga sp. DU53. Classification (NCBI taxonomy): domain Bacteria; kingdom Thermotogati; phylum Thermotogota; class Thermotogae; order Kosmotogales; family Kosmotogaceae; genus Kosmotoga; species Kosmotoga sp. DU53. The sequence goes on from NZ_JGCK01000022.1 coordinate 5,469, forward strand.
CTTCATCATTTCCTGTCTAATTTCTTTAGGTACCTTTTCCAATGCGTATCTAAAGGTTGTACGAGAAAGCGACTTCACATTTTTTCGCAAGTAATCAAGTATTTCATCTGGATATGTTAGATAAGAATACTTAAGTAACCATCCCACTGCCTTCTGAATGTGATGGTGCGGATCGTCTTTCAAATTCTCAACAACAATTAGAACCTTGTCTAAATCATATTCTACAACGAAACTGGATTTTACACCATTACGAATTAAAGAAACCGGCGCCACTCTTCTAACATACGTTCTTTCCGATTCTGCCCACTTCAAAACATTCGAAAATAATTCAGAATACTTGTACACAAAAGGACTGAGAACCCTGTAACATAATTGGTCGCATGTACCCCAATGATGAATATACTTGAAAAGCCAACCTTCGATAACCGGAAAATGTTTTATATCAATTATAGTTGTTTCTTTTTTTGATCCACAGCGTTGCAATAGAAAACAAATCCATATTATTAGCAGCAATCAACTGCTCACAAAATTTAAGAAGCTCCTCATCGGATTTCGGAGCTTCTTTATAATACTTGTTAGCTATTTTTGATATAACAACAGACCTCTGGGATGTTCCGATGTTTGAAGATTCTTCTTTTAAAGATTTCATTAGTCTTATTGTATCCACAAATTACCCTCCAAATATATCTTGACTGAAACGGAACTTCAGTATTTTCATCCCCATGTATCAAAAGGGTAAGTGGGTAGTCTTTTGCTACATTATGCATCGGGCAATACTTAGGATTTATTAATCGTTATATACCTTCTCATTAGCTTGATAATGTGATATATCTCCTTGCAAAACAATTTTTCTACTATCTTCTTTAATCTCAACAATATTTAAACATGTAGGATACATGAAAGCGCCGCTCCAAAAGTCCATAAGATCTTTATTTTCAAAGTATGCAATAAGTGCTTTTAAAACAACCGCATGAGTAACAATTAAAATATTTTTCCCTTCATATTTAGAGATTATTTTCTCTACTTCATTACTTACTCTATCTAAAACTTGTAAAAATGTTTCTCCGCCCACAGGCTTATACAAATGAGGAAAATTCCAAAAATTCCTATATTCATCTGGCCAATATTTTTTAATCTCTGCATGCAACTGACCTTCCCATTGTCCGAAGTGAATTTCTCTAAGATTATCATTAGGTACTATTTCTATATTTCTTTTTCCTCTAATAATTTCAGCTGTTCTAATTGCTCTTCCACTTGAACTAGAAATAATTACATCTATTTCAACATTCTTCAATCTTTCTCCAAGCCATTCTGCTTGTTTCTCACCTAATGTTGTAAGTTTTGAATCTTTTTGGCCTTGTATTCTGCCCTCCAGATTCCATTCTGTTTGACCATGCCGGGTTATATATAACTTTGTCATATTATCACCCTTTTTTCCTACCGCTGGCTTTTTATTCTGCCATTTTCTGTATTCTTATTTTGCCATATACACTTGTTTTCAGCCTTGACTTTTTTCTTTTCTTTGCTGCTATAAACAGCATATTAGACAACCATACTCTACAAACTACTATCCAAAAGGGGTCATTGTTCAAAAGCAAAGAAAAGGCACGAAGTACTGCAGAGTCGGGTAAAGCGGTGGCATCATTTTTACACCCTTATTATCCCAAAAACTCCAAGTATCGCTACGATTAAACCTATTACCCCAATAAATCCTAAGTATTTAAGCTCTTCCTTGAGATATTTGAAATATGAGAAGAATGCAAAAAAGCAAAAATAGAATAACCACCAGGGATTATGCTAGCTAAACGCTTTAAAACCAAGAAATCCTAAGAATCCCAAAAGTCCGCTTGCCCAGTGTTCGTTACTTATTCTTCTTTTGGCCATATTCGCAAACATTACCTCCTTTTTTACATATTTTTTCGCGCCACCGCATAACCCGATTCTATCAGCCTCCGCAACCCTCTGTTTTTATACCCACTCCGAAGGAGTGCTTACCCTCAGCGCAGCTGGGCTCACCCACGTGCTGCGGCCCTCTCGGACTCTCGAATCTCGATTCTCGCCCTCTCGCTTTCTCGGTTCGCGATTGTCACGTAAAACCTACAACGCACAACCAAAAACGATTCTATATTCTCGCCTTCTCACCTACTATGTCAAATCAAGGAGACAGACTACCTGAAACTGTTCCCAAATGGCAGTTGGTTTGAGCAACAGAGACAGGCAGGGATAACTTTTCTTTCTTCATTTTTTTAGTCCCCGGTATGCTATTTCTTGTTGTATAATTTAACCGAGGACTCTTGTTCCCACGTGAGGAAAGGAAGAGTTCCTCATCGTAGGCTTTTAGGTTTCTTAGCATGGCGAAGGCTATCTTGACGAGGATGTTCGCCAATGCTCTGAGGGCAAGAGATGGTTTCTTGCCCTCTTTATTTGTCTTCTTGTCATAGTAGCCTTTCATCCATGCTCCGC
>NZ_JGCK01000047.1:0-22080 GCF_001639905.1 Kosmotoga sp. DU53
ATATTTCTTAGCGACTTCCCTTTAAATTCACGTAGATATTTGATATGATGTATCTGGATCATTGTCAGCACTCCTTTCTAACCCCCTTTAACTGTTTTGGTGTGCAATTAAAGGGTAATGGATTTTCCGGGTGCTGGCAATGATCTTTTTCTTTTCCTTACTGCTGGATTTTTATCCTGCCACTTGCTGTATTTTTATTTTGCCATACACAAACATGGAAAGTTCAACAACAAGCAACTTATGAATTCCCTTCATAACATATCTAACCAACTGACAGTTCTCTTTAAAATTATACTAAAAGCAAAGTGAAAAACCAACCAAAAATGTGGGAATTAAAGGATGTTTGACACTATAGCAGTATTTCAAATGCGAAACTATTTTATCCGGATATGTTTTCTCAATGCTAGGAATAACAGGAATGTTCAGCGCCGTTCCATATGAGGTATTTCCTGATAATCAGAAAGATGTTGCAAAATCTAAGGGTCTTAAAAGTGAAGCACTCAAAATATTTATGATTCTATGATTTAGATGTGTAATTTTTTCTATATAGTATTGAGGTATTGAGGGATCTGGTTTGAGAATTCTGGATGAGAATTTCAAATGGAACAAGTCGCGTTATATTTTTCACACATCGCTCATGGGATTTTCCGTAATGGGCATTTTATTCTTTCTGGACGCTATTTCTGAAGCAGCGGTGATAGCGTCCTTTGGTGGCAGCTCTTTCATAGTTTTTACTATAACTCATAAAAAAGCTTCCAGACCCAGATACCAAACATCCTCCCGGAGTCGTGCTTGCTCTTGGACTTATGCTTGATGGATTTGATATCAGGACAGCCATTATAACCCTTCTGACTCTGATATTGCTGAGTGTTATTAAAGAGATATTGAAATCTCTGTGGATAGACCTGTTTTGAGACTTTAGTAAAGAGCTCCTTCGCAAACAATTCTATTTTCGTTTTATTCCACACAAAGTCAAGGTCTTCCAGAAAAAAACAGCGGTTTCTTACACCCTTGCAAACGTTGCTCTATCTATTGACAGCGTTGCAAGCCTCCGAAGTGCAGCTCTGTTGGCTTACCCCTAGCGAAGCTGGGCGCACCAACTCCGAAGGAGTTCGTATCACCGGTGAAGCCGGTCGTAACAATCCCGAAGGGATTCGTATCTGCCGCGCAGCGGCTTTCTCGGTTCTCGGACTCTCGGTTCTCGAATCACAAGTTCTATGACTCAAAACTTGAGATAATTTCTTTTAATTTTTTCCTGAGAGATCTATAAGAAAGGTATTGTTGTCCTATCGCAAAATTTTTCTCCACTCTCCTGCTGTATTCAGTTGAGTCTTTTAAGAGTTTGATTGTTTCCTTTGCAGCTTCAACGATTTTTTCTCTTGGAATTTCTACATAGCTTGTGCCTTTTCTTTTGGTGTACTGTGTTCCAAGACTAATCACTTCAAAACCGAGTGGTTTGATATCTGTCAGATATACGGGATATTCAAAGACAATCATATTCTTTTTTGCAAAAAGACCCTCGAGGAACTGGTTACCCCAGCCCTCAAGAATACTGGGGTAGGTTATCATGTCAGCAACCACGTACATGTCCCAGAGTGAGTATTTCTTTCCGGCAGCATTATTTTGTCTTTCAGCTTCCATTATTTCGTTGCACCATATGATTTCAACTTTCTCCTTATCAGCAACCTTTCTTAGAAAATCCACATAGTTGGTAGCAGTTTCAATGAGGCCTGGCATTAACATCAAGATTTTGCCATTGGGGGTAAACTCACGGCCGTCATACAATGTTCCATAGAGTTCCTGGCGTCTCCTGTTTACCTCGCCAACGACTTCAATTGCGAGTTCTATGGCTTTTCTGTCTGTTACACGTGTTGCCTGTAAAAACACTATATCATTGGATGAAATACCCAACTTTTCTCTTAGGTCTTTGTTAAACTCATCTGGTTTCCATAAAGGTTGGTCAAAGTCGAAGACATTGGGGACAACCGTCGAATCCAGTCCTTTTCGTTTGAGAAGTTCTTCTTTCGCTATTTTATTGATCACTACCTGTTTTATGTTTTCATCCTTTGGAGGGTAATATTCATCGAGGTATTCTTTGATAAACTTGCAGGTTGGTTTGCTCAAGGCTTGCCTTTCCCAGTAGAAATCGTGGTTATGTGCTATTACTTTCAATCCAAGCTTTCTGATAACTCGCGCGAATGCTATCGTGACAGAAAATGCCACACCCAGAGAGAAAATATTGTTTGGGATTAGAAGCTCTATGTTGTTTTCTTTTACAGCTTTGATGAGCTTTTCTTCAATCAACTTTGCTTCTTTCAAGATATCTTCTTTGAACTCCTCTTCACTTTTGTAATCTTTCAGCTTTCTATAGGCATTATTTTCTATTTTTTTAAAGCGTTCACTATGAAAACTCATCTCTGGAATGTAGATTTCGCCATAGTCAGGTGTGCCGGAGATAAAAAAGACCCTGTGCCCCATATCTTCAAGAACCCTTCTCCACTTTTCCATCTCCAGTGAAACACCATCAGTTTCGCCTACTCTGTAATGTGCAAGACCAATGTTCATCCGGACAACTCTCCTTTTTCGTTATTTTATTTGATTTTCAATCTTTCTTCTGTTTCAATATCGAAGAACATGATTCGTTCCTCGTCAAAGGAAATATCGATAGTTTCATCTGGCGAGTACTTTGGGAAAGAAGGCGCTACGATCTTTATTATTTCCCCATTAAGCTCGATGGCCACAATCTGGTGAGAGCCCTGAGGTTCGACAACGAGTACCTTTTCTCTGAAGACAGCATTCCCACTATTTATCTGTATACTTTCAGGCCTGATCCCTATGATCAAACGATCCTTATTATAGTCTTTAAGATATGTAAGTAACTGGCCGTTAAGTTTGAAACTGAATGAAGGGTGTACGAGAAAGATCTCTCCCTTTTCTCGTTTTAATTCCATCTCAAAGAAGTTTGTTGCCGGAGTGCCAATGAAACCGGCAACAAAAACATTGGCACTGTTGAAATAAACTTCATCCGGCGTGCCTATCTGCACGATCTTTCCATCCTTCATGATCACAATTCTGTCAGCCATACTCATAGCCTCGGATTGGTCATGAGTTACAAAAATTGTTGTAGCCTCTGTTTTGTGATGGATTGCTTTCAGCTCGGTTCTCATGCGAACCCTTAGCTTTGCATCAAGATTTGACAAAGGTTCATCCATAAGGAACAGTTTTGGTTTGACGGCAATAGCCCTGGCCAGAGCAACTCTTTGTCTTTGACCACCTGAAAGCTGGCGTGGAAATCTCTCGAGATATTCAGAAATATTAACCAGCTCTGCCACATCACGAACAATTTTATCGATTTTGGATTTTTCCATCTTTCTTAGCTTAAGAGCAAAGGCGATATTTTCATAGACGGACATATGAGGCCACACAGCATAACTTTGAAAGACCATAGAAACATTCCTTTTTCGTGGAGGCATATCGGTAACATCTTCTCCGTCTATGAGAACCCTCCCTTCCGTAACTTCTTCCAAACCGGCTATCATCCTGAGGGTTGTAGTTTTACCACAACCGGATGGACCAAGAAAGACTATGAACTCCTTGTCATTAACCTTAAGGTTTACATTCCTGGCGCCCCAAACGCTCTTACCGTATCTTTTGGAAAGATTTATAAGTTCAAGCGTAGCCATATACTCAGCTCCTTTTCCATAATTTTCTTAAACTCTTACCCCACCCCACATCTGAAGGATATATCTTCTTATGATCATAGTAAAAAGTACGGCGGGGAAAGCGAGGGTTACTCCTCCAGCAGCAACAAGGTTTATCATACCCTTTGTTCCCACGAGTGTCTGATAAATAACAACAGGGAACGTAGGTTTGAACTGGGTTAAAACTATGGCCTGCGCTGTTTCTGACCAGCTACCGATAAAAGCATACATGGCGCTGGCAGCCAAACCGGGGAGTGCCAAAGGCAGCGTAACTCTTAAGAAAGCTCCCAAACGAGATGTGCCAAACACCTGTGCTGCTTCTTCGAGTTCCACTGAAATTCCCATAAAGATGCTTGCAGTAATCCACGTGGTCATACCAATCTGGCCTACCGAATAAACCAGGGATAAACCTATGGGTTTGTCATAGAAACCCATTTGAGCAAGTATTATGACCATAGGCATGGCTATAGCTATCCCGGGGAACATCCTGACAAAGAGAACACTTAATTTCAGTAGATTTTTTCCCTTAAATACGTATCTTGCAAATGCATAGCCAGCCATACCACCTATGGTAAGAGAAATAAGAACGGTCAATAACGCTACTTGAATGCTTCTTATAAGTGCACCTACGGAATCCGAAGTTACCCTGAAAAAAGTAATGTAGCTGGCAAAAATGTTTTTACGTACCTTAAATGTAACCCCACTTATAGATTGGAGTTCCTTCTTCAAAGTCTTTATTTTTTCTTCTACCAGAATTTTTTCCTGTTGCTTTTCCTGAAGCTGATTTTGAAGATTCTCGCGTAGTTCCCGGAAAGTTTCATCCTCCGGGTCAAAAAGTTTTAAATTCTGATGTATCTTGACGATCTCTCTGTTAAGCCTGTTTATTGCCAGAATCTCACGTTTCATCTGAGTTTTAAGCTCGTTTATTCTTTCTTCATTTTGGGTTACCAACGTTTCGAGTTCGCTTATTTTCTCTTCGAGAAGTTTTTTTGGGATTTTACTACCTGTCTTTCTGTCAATGAAATTTATCATCTTGTCAAGGTCATTTGCTTCAGATATATTGATGAAATCTTCCTGGGATTTACTGTACACACTCATAAGAAAACCGTCCGGAAGATTGTCGGATTTCTGAAGTAAGAAAGTATTTGAAAAAGCTGGAGCCATAGCTATAGGCCAATCATATGCTTCCTGGTCTGACATAAATGAAATGGAAACGAGAAAATATATGGGGAGAACAATAACAGTGGCAATTCCGGCAACGAATATATAGAAAATAGTACTTGATATGATTTTTTTTGTACTTTTCCTTCTTGCCATCAGGCTTCCTCCTTTTTGAAGGCTCCCGAGACCTTCAAATAGAGTATGGCAACAACTGAAACTAATGCGGCAACTATGACTGAATATGCAAGGGCGATTCTATAAAATCCCATGATTTCTTCTTTGTAAAAGACAACTTCTTCAAGCAGGACGGGGATCCGCCTGTAACCATAAATCATAACGATGATCAACCAGACTTGAATAGCAGAGATAATTCTCAGGATCAAAGCCGTTTGAATACTTGGCTTGAGCATAGGCATTGTTATTTTTTTCAAAACCGTAGGCTTATTGCCCCCAAAAACATAACCAGCTTCAATTGATTCCTTTGGAATTCCCTGTAACCCGGCAAGTAAAATGACCATCATAAATGGAATAACCTGCCATGCGTCTATCAAAATAATAAGCATTAAAGATTGAAACTCATTTCCCGCGAGAAAGGGGATTTTACCATCTGCTGCTATCAAACCGAGTCTATACAAGAGACTATTCACCCAGCCGTAGGTAGCAAAACCACTGGACCACATAGCTCCGACTGCTGTGGCAGGTAATGCCATAGGAATGAGCGCAAGCGAAAGGAAAATACCTGCTCCTTTGAATTTTTTATTTATGAGCAAAGCCAGTCCCAGTGCAACAATAAACTCGAGTGTGACAGAAATAGCAACAAAAATCCCTGTATTAATAAGCGCTTTCAAGAAGTACGGATCAGTGAATATGGTTTTATAGTTAGCGAGTGTAAACTGGTTGCTTCCCTCTTCAAAAAAGCTGTAGAAAACAGCCGTTAGAACAGGCCTCAACCAGAAAATAGCGTAATAAATAATTGTAGGTGCTATCAAAAGATAGGGGATATATCTTTTAAACTTCACCGCTGTGATAATCATCACCACCTAGCTTGTACAATTCCAAAATAAGGGGGACTAAAAGTCCCCCGTTGTATAACAGTGACGACTCTAAGGGTTATTTCCTGAGAGCGTCAATTCTGAGCTGCATGATCTCAAGGTATTGAGGATTAAAGATACCTTTCATAATCATATTCTTGAAAATATCGTCGTAAACGAGCTTAACCTGGCCCCAGTCCTTCCAGAGAGGAGCAATGTAGGAAAGAACTCCAGTTTTCATGACCATGATTGACTTCTTAATAACTTCATCCTCAATAGTGTCACCAAGGTAATTAATAGCTTCTTCAACTGTGGGTATAAAGCCGCCGGTTCCCTTGCTGACCTTCAACATGATGTCTGGCCTGGTTATGTATTCCAGGAATTTGACAGCAAGGTCATAATGCTTTGTTCCCTTTACAATGGCTAGACCGCTGGTACCGGCAACGGATCCTCTTCCGGCGGGACCTTTAGGAACAGGAGCAATAATGAAGTTTGTGGGGTCATTTTTATAGACTTCACCGATTCTTGCGTTATGTGCAGCTGCTAGCCAGGCTTCTCCTCTCTTTAAAGGAGGTCTAACATCGTCGTAAGTCATGACAGCAGGTGGAAATGCATCTGCCATTTTACTCAACAGATAAAAGGCCGCCATCGCGCCGGGGTTATCGAGGTTTGGCCAGTCCGCACCATAGGAAAGACATACTGCACCAGCCTGGTAAATGAAGGATTTCATTGGGACACCGGTAACGGCAAATTTTCCTTCACCCTCACCGATCGCAATAGCATTAGCCCATTCAGCAACTTGTTCCCAGGTTAAATCCTGAATATCAGCACCTTCTGGTAAGTAAGGAAGAGCCTTTTTGTTAGCGATGAACAGATAAACATCAGCACCAATGGGAAGGAAGTATCTTTTACCGTCGAAGATGGTCATGGAATCAAGACCTTTAGAGAAATGCCTATCGGTCCACTGGGAAACAATATCTGTAAGATCGACAACATACCCATTTTTAACCCATTCTGGCATTTTCGCAGCATAGGCAATAACGACGTCCGTCGTTATATTGCCTGTTTGCTGCTGCAGTTTAACCTGTTCAAGAATCTTTTGATCATCAAGAGTGGAGAACTTAACCTCAACACCGTACATCTCTTCAAAAGGCTTGATGATCTCATTGATGACAAATTCCTTTTCTGATGGTGGTGTCCAGAGTCTTGAAACAACAACTAGCGTTTCCTTACCAAAAGCAAAAGCTGCAATAGCAACGAGCACAAGAACAAGAAGAAGCTTTTTCATACTTAGATTCCCCCCTTTTCAAAAGGTGATTAAAGACAACGTTGTCATTTGTGGCACAAAATAAGCTTACTCCTGTGAAGTAATTCGAACAAACATGATTATCGGTAATAATAGGTAAATATTGGCAAATAGACCTTTGTGTGCTTTGATATTACTATTATTTGAATGTGGCGAAATTTCATACTTTTTTTAATTTATACTATAATAATGTGATCGACGATGATAATGTTGTCATAAAAGGGGGAGTCTTATGAAAAAAGTTACCATAACAGATATTGCGAAACTTACTGGCTATTCTATAAAAACCGTTTCGCGGGTAATTAACAACGCCCCTAATGTCAAAGAAGAAACACGTAGAAAAATTTTACGCGTTATCAAGGAGCATAATTATAGTGTAAACCTTCTCGCGAAAGCCCTAAGAAACAGCGAGACCAGAACGGTGATCCTTTTTATCGATAGAAGAATGGGAGAGTACTGGAATGAATGGCATGACCTCATGTTAAAAAGTCTCATGGTTAAGTTTAGAAATAGAGGTTACAAAGTTATTCTCTCTCCATCCTCCGGTGAAGAGACGATAAGTGATGACACCGATGGTTTCCATTTACTTAAAAGTGGGCTTGCCGATGGCGCTATCATGTTTGATGTAATATCGGAAGATTGCAGAGTTAGATATTTAAGAGCGAACAATATTCCCTTTGTAATTATCGGAAAGGACAAGGATTTTTCCGATACAACTTTTGTAGACCTTGACAACTATCTTGTGGGGTATATTGGAGCGGAATACCTTATAAACAAAGGTTATGAAAATATAGCTCTATTTCTGGGGCCAAAAGTTTTTAACGTCAATCGCGAGAGGGCTCAGGGATTCGAAGAAGCCTGTGAAAAGCATGGAATAGCTCATAGCGTTTTTTATGGGTTATCCACTATAAAAAGAGTCTATGAAAAAACCCACGAACTACTGGACAAAAGTTTCGTGGATGCATTCTTTATCTCTGGAGACGCCAAAGTACTTGGAGCTTATAGAGCCATTCGAGAAAAAGGATTAAAGATTCCGGAAGATGTTGCTGTTCTTGGAATAGACAATCTGCCCTCTAGTGAATACATGTACCCGCCTTTAACTTCTATCGACCAAAATGTCGAAAAATTCTCTGACCAGGCAGTTAATCTTTTGATAGAGATGATGCATTCAAAGAAGAAATCACCAAAGAGGATAATCCTGCCACCCAGAATAATTGAAAGGCAATCAGTATGAAAGGATGTTGTATGTGAAGTTGTTAAAGGATGTAAATCACAATGGAACCAGATTGGATTATTCAGACTACTTAAAATATCTTGAAGGTGAAAAAAATTCTTCTCTAAGGTTTTTACAGGAACCAACACACTGGCCAATAATTCCGAATCTAACAAAAAAAGTAACCAAAAGAGGAGTATACTGTCCTTTCAGAGGAGACACGTTGATATTTCCTGTAAAAGAAAGAGAAGCCTTTGTAGAAATCCAGCGAAAACTTTACCGGGACGTTGGTGAATCACTTGCGGCCCCTCTGGATCCAGAATATTTTCATATTACTTTGCATGATTTAAACAATGAAATTGATATCCATAACAAGAACAAGCTCAGTGAGCTCATGAGTCGTTCGGGAAATGATGTCAAAAGACTTTTTAAAAAGCTAGCTACTTACTTCAAAAAGTATCCAGATCAGGAGAAAATAAAGCTAAAAGCTATTGGATTCATAGGGCCTCCAATCGGTATAGCAGTTCTTTTTGCCCCTTCAGGAGAGAGGGATTTCAAATTGCTCCTGAACCTCTTTAATACCTTTCAAAGCATTGTAAACCTTGTAGATCCATTGAAACCACACCTGAGCCTGGGTTACTTTCTCCCTGAAGAACCTACTAAAGAAATAAAGTTACAAATTTCAAAAGCGCTTTCGACAACTCCAAAGATTGAGCTGGAGTTGGATATTGCTGAGCTCGAATACTCCGAATTCACCGATATGAACCACTACACAACGAAGTTTAAGTTAAAGGATTTTGGATAAACTTATCTCGGCTAAGAATCTTGAAAAGCGAGAATAGAGAAAATCCGAGAGCCGATGACTGAGAACCAAGAACCCAGAAGGCAAGAACGTTTAGACCTGTCATTGTTTTTGAACTTTCTAACCCCTAGACCTTATACCCATTTTTTATCCAAGCTCTAGTCTCCAACATCCAATCTCGCTTTTTTGTTCTTCCCGCTGTAGGCGTCTTGCAAGCGTCACACTATCAGCTGACAGCGTCCGCAAGCCTCAACCTCGTGAGCGTCAACGTCGTGAGCCTCCTGAGCGCAGCTCAGCACTTTCGCCGCATAGCGGCCCTCTCGCCTTCTCGGATCTCGGACTCTCGAAGTTTTTTTGGTGTACTGTCCCCATTTTCCAGGGACAACTGCGCAGTAGTTCTAATCAACCATGAAGTGGTTCGCACCAGTGGCGTATCCAGTTGTAACAATCCCAAAGGGATTCGTATCTGCCGCGCAGCGGCTTTCTCGGTTCTCGGACTCTCGGATCTCGGATTTTTATCAGCGTCTGCGAGCCTCAACCTCGTGAGCGTCAACGTCGTGAGCCTCCTGAGCGCAGCTCAGCACTTCACAGCGTAGCTGCTTTCCGCCGCAGGCGCACATCAACTGCGAAGCAGTTCTTTCGCCTCTCTCGGTTCTCGGACTCTCGGATTCTCGGATTCTTATCAGGAGTTCGTGACAACTCTGAAAGAGTTCGTGTCAATCCCGAAGGATCCGTAACCACTGCGCAGCAGTTCGCCCCACTAGCACAGTTAGTATTGGAAAACGAGCTTGCCTTCTATAAAGACTTTCTCTGCCTTTGCTCTGAAGTCGAAGGGATGGTGACTCCAGATGACTACGTCCGCATCCTTGCCTGGTTCAAGCGAACCGATACTGGATTCCATCCCCAGTATTTTTGCCGGGTTTATGGTTACCATCTTCAGGAGATCTTCTTCTTTTGCACCATATCTAAGTGCAGTGCCAAGCTGAATATTGGTAAACTCAAGAGGTATTACCGGATGATCGCACATCATGGCTGCAAGGATGCCCTTCTCATTTATAATTCTGACAGACTCGTAGCTCATGTCTTTTAGCTCGAGCTTAGTTCTGAAACCGAAAATTGGGCCCAGAATCAGGGGTACGTTCTTCGCTTTTATATAGTCGGCGATTTTGTAAGCCTCAGTAGCATGTTCGATAACCAGGTTGAAACCGAATTCTTCGGATATCCTGATCGCCGTGAGGATATCATCCATCCTGTGGGCACGTATTCTGGCTGGTATTTCTTTCTTGAGAACTTTCTCGCCTGCCTCTAACTGCAAATCTATGTCGGTGAATTCTTCCCCATTGGAAAGCGCCTTTTCTTTCTTCTGTATGTAGTTCTTTACCTTCTGGAAGTACTGTCTTATTATCGCAGCTATACCCAGCCTGGTCCCGGGTTGCTGCTTTCTCTCTCGTCCATAAACCCTCTTGGGATTCTCACCGGTTGCCATCTTCAGCCCCGCAGGAGATTTTACAACCATTTCATCCACTATTCTGGAACGGAATTTGAAGATCGCTCCCTGACCACCTATGGGGTTGGCGCTTCCAGGGAATACATTTACCGTTGTTACTCCTCCGGAAAGAGCTCTATCAATTGCGGGGTCGTTGGGGTAGAAGGCGTCAAGCACCCTGACTTCAGCGGTAACGGGGTTTGTCTTCTCGTTGCCATCCTGGTAAAGCTCTTCGCTTACTCCCTCTTCAAAGACACCGATATGAGAATGCGCATCAACAAAACCGGGAAAGATAAATTTTCCGGAAACGTCAATGACTTCAGCATTACTGTTTTTTAATTGCTCGCCTATGGCCTTGATTTTACCATCAACTATCAACAGGTCGCCCTTGAAGGGACTCGATGTAATTGGATAAATTGTACCGTTTTTAAATAGAATTTCCATAGTGCCACCTCCAACAAATCTGGAAACAAGAAATTTCCAAGTAAATAGGCTGGTTTCAAAATGGAAAGTATCGCAATAATACAAATTCTAGTTATGCATTATAAGGCATTTGCCACTCCAGCTATACGATCCCATTCTAACAAATAAATAGTACGTAAAGCAAATTAATTTCCAGCGAATAGGTAAAAAACCGGGAGCCGAGATAGCAGCTGCGTTGCTGACATAAAAAACAGGGCACAGCATGCTGTATAAAACTCGAGAACCGATGTAGGTAGGTGAGAGTCCGAGAATCCGAGAAGGTAAGACGACCAATGGCAAAGTATAGTAACCAGAAAGGGCAGAACATGTTCTGCCCCTACATTAGAAAACAACGTTTTTTTATCAGTCTTTCAAGAGTTAACATTGTGAGCGTCGGCCGCAGCAAGCGTCGTATTATCGATTGTCAGCGCTGCAAGCCTCAACGTCGTGAGCCTCCTGAGCGCAGCTCAGCACTTTCTCAGCGAAGCGGCACTCTCGAATCCCTATTCTTCAATGTTTTTAATGATTTCTTCTGCAAATTCCGTGGTTTTAAGAGGCTCTACACCTTTCTTTCTTGCGAGATCTATGGTCATCTTCCCGTCCATTATAGTTTTCTCAACAGCTTTTTTTATGATGCTTCCAACTTCTTTCCACCCAATATAATCGAACATCATAGCACCGGATAATATCAAGGATGTTGGGTTTGCTATTTCCTTTCCAGCAAGTTGCGGTGCTGTACCGTGTGTTGGTTCAAACAAAGCCACAAAATCTCCTATGTTTGCACCAGGAACTAACCCTATACCACCAACCTGAGCTGCAACAGCATCAGACAGATAATCTCCATTCAGGTTAGGGAGAAGCATTATATCGTACTCCGAAGGTTCTAAGAGTATCTGCTGGAACATGTTATCTGCTATCCTATCTTTTACGATCAATTTTTCAGACACCGGCTCGTTTAACTCTCTCTCCGGAACCACTTTGCCTTCAAATTCATCCAAAGCCACTTCATAAGCCCACTCCACAAAAGCACCCTCTGTATATTTCATTATGTTTCCCTTATGAACTATGGTGACACTCTTTCTGCCATTTTCCAGGGCATATTGAATAGCCTTCCTCGTGATTCTCTTCGTAGCAAATTCACTTATAGGCTTCAATCCAAGCCTGAATCGCTTCTAATTTCCAGATTAAACGTATCTCTTAAAAAGTCGATAACCTTTTTCGCTTCTTGTGAACCTCTTTTCCATTCTATTCCAGCGTACACATCTTCCGTGTTCTCACGGAAGATTACCACATCTAAAAGTTCCGGGTGCTTAACTGGAGCCGGAACTCCTTTTATCCATTTGACAGGTCTTATGCATGCATATAGATCCAGAACCTGCCTGAGCTTCACATTAAGGCTCCTGTATCCCATGCCGACCGGGGTAGTCAAAGGTGATTTTATAGAAACAACATGACTCTTAATAGCTTCTATTGTTTCTTCAGGAAGAGGGTCACCAAAGATTTCTATAGCCTTTTCACCTGCATATATTTCCTTCCATACGACTTTCCTTTCTCCTGCATAAACACGAGAAATTGCTGAGTTCCACACTAACATCGCAGCTCTCATTATTTCTGGTCCTATTCCATCACCTGCTATATATGGGATTATGGGATTATTTGGAACCAAAATACTGTTGTTTTCTACCTTTATTTTCTGTCCTTCCAAGGCGAATCACTCCACAAAGTAGTCTCCAAACTCTTTTATGTAATTTCTTATTCCACCTTTTTCTACGATCTTCAATATAAAATCTGGCATGGGGTTAAATCTGTAAGTTTTCCCTTTGGTGAGGTTCTTAACGATTCCATTTCTAAGATCAACCTCTATTACATCGCCTTCGTCTATCTCATCGGCTTCCTCAATTTCTACCAAAGGAAGTCCTATATTTATAGAGTTCCTGTAAAATATCCTGGCAAAGGATTTCGCTATTATGCACGAAATCCCGGCAAGTTTTATTATCCTGGGAGCATGTTCCCTGGAAGATCCCATTCCAAAGTTTTTTCCAGCGACTATCATATCTCCTTTTTTTACTATTTTGGGAAAATCTTCTCTCGCATCTTCAAGAACATGTTTTGCAAGTTCTGGAAGATTGGTGCGTAAATGAAAATATCTTCCAGGCGCTATATGATCTGTTGAAATATCATCACCGAATTTCCACACTTTCCCTTTAATAATCAATTGTATCTCCCCCTTATACAAGGAACTTCCTTGGGTCGGTGATTTTGCCGGTTATAGCTGAAGCTGCAGCGGTTGCTGGAGAAGCAAGAAATATTTCAGCTTTTGGATTTCCCATTCTTCCTTTGAAATTTCTATTTTGGGTCGATAGAACCCTTTCTCCATCCCCAAGAACCCCCTGATGAACCCCCACACAGGGTCCACATCCTGGTGCAAGCACTGTTGCGCCGCTTTCCACAAAGATCTTAATCAGACCTTCTTCTAAGGCTTTTAGATAAACATCTTTTGATGCAGGTATAACTATTAACCTCACATCAGGATGCTTTTCTCTGCCCTTTAAAATCGAAGCTGCCACCCTCAGATCTTCGAGTCTTCCATTTGTACAGGTACCTATGAATACCTGATCTATCTTGATACCTTCAACTTCGCTGATACTCTTAGTGTTATCGACAGTGTGGGGTAGCGCAACCACCGGTTCAAGATTGGATACATCTATTTCATAGATTTTTTCGTAAACCGCATCAGGATCGGATTTTATTTCTCTGTAATCTGATTCCCTACCATAAGATCTGAGGAATGCTCTTGTCTTCTCATCCGGGGCTATTATTCCCGATTTTGCTCCTGCTTCAATTGCCATATTGGTTATGGTGAATCTTGCTTCCTGTGAGATCTGCTCTATAACCTCTCCCTCAAATTCCATTACTTTGTAGTTCGCACCGTCAGCTCCAATGAGACCAATTATGTGTAAAATTATATCCTTTGAAAAAACTCCATCAGGAATTTTTCCATTCAAAACAAATTTCAAGCTCGCCGGGACTTTTAGCCATACTTTCCCTAGTCCGAAAGCGAGTGCAACATCTGTTGATCCCATCCCGGTAGCAAACGCTCCAAGAGCACCAGAAGTGCATGTATGAGAATCGGCACCAACAACAAGGTCACCAGGCTTCACATACTTCTCAACAAGTATTTGGTGCGATACTCCCTCACCTATATCCGAAAGAATGGCTCCTGTCTTTTTCGAAAAATCTCTCAATTTCTTTTGTGCGTTTGACAATTCTTTTCGCGGACTCGGTGAGGCGTGGTCTATAAAAAGAATGGAGTTCGGGGCTTTAAGAACGTCAAACCCCATTGTGCAGAACTCATCAACAGCCAGAGGACCGGTTCCATCTTGAACCATGGCTATATCTACCTTAGCAACAACGATATCTCCAGAATTCACGTCTCTTCCAACATGTTCGGATATTATTTTTTCAGCGATGGTTTTCCCCATTTTTCACTCCCTCGCTTCCAAAGGTATGTATTCAGCGTTCATAGGTCCAACATAGACGCCGCACGGTCTTATTATCTTATTTGATTTGGTATATTCGATAACATGAGCTGTCCAGCCTACTACACGTGCTATAGCGAATATAGCTGTATAGATCTCTTTTGGGAAACCAAGCAGTTTGTAAACTATCCCGGAATAAAGGTCAACATTCGGGAATATTTTCTTATGTGCAAGTTTCTCCACAACGACCTTCTCGAGTTTTTCGGCTATCGGGAAATATTTGGCGTCGTTCATTTTCAACGAAAGCTTTCTCGCGTATTCCTTTAGAACTTTTGATCTTGGGTCATAAGTTTTGTACACCCTGTGACCAAACCCGGGAATTTTCCTTTTTTCTTTCAAAGCCTTTTCAACATAGCTCTCCACATTCTCTGGAGTGCCTATCTCTTCTATCATGTCTATCACTTTCTCATTGGCTCCTCCATGCAGAGGACCTTTTAGGGCTCCGATCGCCCCCGTGATCGAAGAGTACATATCAGATAATGTTGAGGCGATTACCATGGCTGTGAAAGTGGAAGCGTTCAGCCCTTGCTCTGCATGCAGTATTAATATCGAATTCATGAGTTTTGAGATTTCTTCATCAGGCTTTTCTCCGGTTATCATGTAATAAAAATTAGACGCGTGATCCAGGGTTTTATCAGGTGGTACAGGCTTCATCCCTCTTGATAGCCTGTAGTGGTAAGAAACTATTGTTGGCAGCTTGGCTGTTATTCTCGCTGCTCTTTGAAGTTCGTCGTGTGAAGCTTGAAGATCCTCGAAAACGCCGAACAGCGAGACGCAGCTCCTCAAAACATCCATTGGATGAGCCTTATTCGGTAATCTGGCAATATGATCTTCTATTTCGGGATGTATGTCCCGGCTATCTGCCATGAATCTTATAAGGTCATCCAACTCTTTTCTATTCGGCAGATAGCCAAACCACAGGAGAAAAGCAACTTCTTCAAATGAAGCTTTTTCCGCAAGAACTTCCACAGGGATTCCCCTGTAGACTAATCTTCCCTTTTCGCCATTTATATAGCTCAAAGATGTTTCAGCAATAGCTACATTTTCCAGACCTTTGAAAATTTTTACGCCTTCAAAAGAAGTCATGCAACTCCTCACTTTCCCCACATATGATTATTTCATTAATTATCGGCATTAAAATACTAAGAACACTCAAAAGTGAAGCAAAATGACACCAAAATTTCACAAAATAATTGATATTACATTATTTCTAGAAGAATTTAGCGATTTACTCCGAATAGCGCAATATATCTTCTGGTTTTGCTGGTTATTGTGAGTTATTTTATCACAATCATGATGGTTTATCATAATTGGAAGATTGAAAAAAATGTGAACAGTCCCCATTTTCATGTTACCGGTTGCTGGGTGTAGAGCAATCCTCTCGGGTTCTATTCTGCCGTATGCACGTGTCATCGACAAAGTCGGTCGAGATAACTGCGCCGGACTTACCCACACGAAGCGTGTTTACCAGTTCTTTATTTTTCAAGCCGCAACGAAGTTGCGCATAGCCGTGATGAAGTCACGCACGACCTGGGCAAAGCCCAGCACAGCCCCTGCGAAGCAGCCTTCTCGGACTCTCGGATTCTCGGCTTTTTATCAGCGTCTGCGAGCCCCAACCTCGTGAGCGTCAACGTCGTGAGCCTCCTGAGCGCAGCTCAGCACTTCACAGCGTAGCTGCTTTCCGCCGCAGGTGCGTGTCAACTGCGCAGCAGTTCGGGTCAACTCCGTAGGAGTTCGTATCACCGGCGAAGCCGGTCGTATCAATCCCGAAGGGATTCGTGTCGCCGCGAAGCGGCCCTCTCGGTTCTCGCCTTCTCGGACTCTCGGTTCTCGGCTTTTTATCAGCGTCTGCGAGCCCCAACCTCGTGAGCGTCAACGTCGTGAGCCTCCTGAGCGCAGCTCAGCGCTTCACAGCGTAGCTGCTTTCCACCGAAGGTGCGTGTCAACTGCGCAGCAGTTCGGGTCAACTCCAAAGGAGTTCGTATCACCGGCGAAGCCGGTCGTATCAATCCCGAAGGGATTCGTGTCGCCGCGAAGCGGCTCTCTCGGACTCTCGAATCCTTGTCTCTCAGTTCTTTGAAAGTACGTCAAGAATTGGGTATAATATACTTAAATAGAAAAAATTAAATACAGAAAAATTCTCCGGGGCAGGGTGAAATTCCCGACCGGCGGTGAAAGCCCGCGAGCTCCTGAAGGAGTTGATCCGGTGGAATTCCGGAGCCGACGGTGAAAGTCCGGATGGGAGGAGAATTGATAGTAGATAGAAAGCAACGTATATGTTGCGATATTGAATCTTAAAAGTCCCCGGAGTTTTCCGGGGACTTTTTTCTTGGAGGAATGGATATGGATGAAAAATTTATGGAGCTTGCTATCGAGGAGGCAAGAAAAGGAGAAGGGCTGGTAAATCCCAACCCGCTTGTAGGGGCTGTAATCGTCAAAAATGGAAAGATTCTATCCACCGGTTACCATGAATACTTTGGTGGAAGGCACGCGGAAATTGTAGCCATTGAGAACGCGAAAAAAATGGGGTATGACATCAAGGGAGCTGAGATATATGTAACGCTCGAACCCTGTGTCCATTATGGAAAAACGCCGCCTTGTACTGACAGGATTATAAGAGAAGGGTTCTCAGCTGTGTACATTGGAACCCTTGACCCAAATCCCATGGTCCACGGAAAAGGCGAGGAAAAACTAAAAAACGCCGGAATATGCGTAAAGCACGGAATTTTAGAGGCCAAGGCAAAGGAATTGATCGAGGTTTTCGCAAAGTATATGAAAACAAAAATGCCTTTCGTTGCGTTGAAACTCGCTATGAGCTTAGATGGATTCATTACAAGCATGCGTGGAAAACGCGAAAGGATTACATCAGATCGGGCAAGAGAAAAGGTTCATAGATTAAGAAACTACTACTCAGCAATAATGATTGGCTCAAAAACCGCCATTTCTGACGACCCCCTTTTGACCTGCCGATATTCATTTTGCAAAAGAAATCCAATTCGTATCATCCTGGATAGATCCGGGAAAACTGCGAAAGTGAATCTAAAACTCTTTGCCCAAGAAGGAAGGACGATAATCTTCACATCTTCGAATGAGCGTTGGCCTGAAAATGTTGAAGTTATCCGAAAAGATGATTTATCTCCAGAACCAATATTAAAAGCACTTGGAAAAATGGGGATAGATTCCGTTCTCGTTGAAGGAGGCGCAAATGTTGCATCCCAGTTTATCAACTATGCCGATAAAATTCACCTCTTCTATGCTCCAATAGCCTTTGGAAATGGGCTTTCCCCATTTGATCGTAAATTTAAAGGATTCACGACGAAAAGAGTAGAGGTGTACCATCCAGACATTTACTGGGAGTTGATACCATGTTCACAGGTATAGTGGAATATGTTTCAAAAATGGAAATACGTGGAAACACGCTGGTTATCGAGAATCCGTTTGACGACGTGAAGATAGGGGACAGCATTGCGGTAAACGGTGTGTGCCTTACAGCAACAGCAGTTGGAAGGCACATAACCTTTACCTGTGGGCTGGAAACACTCAAACGCACCAACCTTGGCATATGGAACGGAAGGGAAGCAAACATAGAGCGCGCGCTACCTATTAATGGAAGATTTGATGGCCATATAGTTACAGGGCATATCGACGGCACAATCAAGTTCTTAAAAAGTTTAAAAGAAAGGGAAACAACATGGATGACCTTCTCCATGCCGAGGGAACGTTGGGGAATTGCCGAAAAAGGGTCGATCGCGATTAACGGCATTAGCCTAACAATCGCAAAGATAGATCTCGATACATTTACCGTGCAAGTCATACCGCATACATTTGAAAACACAAACCTTAGAACGCTTCATCCAGGTGACATAGTGAATTACGAGATAGACGTTATCGCGCGCTACTTGAAAGGAATTTATAAGGGGTGAGTATATGGAGATATCGAAAATTAGAAAGGCATTTTTGGACAGAAAACCAATTGTGCTCATAGATGATAAACGCGAGATGGAGGCAGATCTCATCTTTCCAGCTGAACTTGTAAACACTTATATTATAAACACGATGATAGAGAACAAAGGAATGTTGTGTGTCGCGATGGATGAATATGTACTTTTTGAAAGGGGATTTTTCAAACTTCCTTCACGAAATAGTGAAACGAACTTCTTCGTCCCTGTTGATCATTTGGGTGCAGGGACCGGGATTTCTGCAAGTGATCGCGCGAAGACGATTCGGGCACTTGCGAAAGGGGAAAACATAAATGCTTTTCGATACCCCGGCCATATACATCTTCTTGGAAGCATTGGGCTCAATAAAAGACAAGGGCACACAGAGTTGTCGCTCGAAATTATGGAACTGTGTGGATTCTCAAGATCAGCGGTCATAATCGAAATACTCGACAAACATGGAAATTCGCACAATATAGACTTTGCCAAACAACGCGCGAAAGAGAATGGTTTCCCCATCGTCACACGCGATCAAGTTATTCAGGAATACACAAAAAACAAACAGTTGGTTAAGGTGGTGTCAATCGCTTCGCTGCCGACGAAGTTCGGAACTTTCCAGATCGTTTCCTTCGAAAACAATTACGACTTTCTGGAACATACAGCAATCATATATGGAGACATATCCAAAGAACCGGTGCCTGTGAGGATCCATTCTGAGTGCCTTACAGGTGATGCACTGGGGTCGCTGAGATGTGATTGCGGCTCACAGCTTCAAAATGCAATGCGTTATATAAAGTCCCAGGGAAGAGGTATCGTGCTGTATCTCAGACAGGAAGGACGTGGAATAGGACTTCACAACAAAATAAAAGCATACCATCTTCAGGATAACGGCATGGATACGGTTGATGCGAACATCGCTCTCGGATTTCCTGAAGACATGAGAGATTACGGTGTTGCAGCACAGATGTTGAGAGCACTTGGAGTAAAAAAGATTATACTGCTATCAAATAACCCGGATAAACTCAGACAATTAAAGCATTACCAGATCATCGTTGATGAAACAAGGAACATCTTCGGCGAGATAACACCATACAACCACTTCTATCTAAAGACAAAAATGGAAAGAATGGGTCACACATTTGAGGAGGTGCTTAAAAAATGAGGGTTTTCGAAGGAAGATATTACGGAGAAGGGCTGAAGATCGCCATCGTGATTTCGAGATTTAATTCCGCTGTTACGAAAGAACTTTTAGACGGAGCTCTGGATGCTTTGAAGAGACACGAGGTAAAAGATGAAAACATAGATGTTATCTGGGTTCCTGGTGCTATGGAAATACCGCACATCACAAGGTCACTCGCTCTCAAAAAGAAACACAACGCGATAATTGCGCTTGGTGCGGTTATCCGTGGCGAGACATATCATTTCGATGTTGTGGCCAATGAAGTCTCGAAAGGTATCGCGACGATCAACCTGGAAGAGGATGTACCTGTATCGTTTGGAATCATCACATCCGACACTGTCGAGCAAGCCTTGAACAGAGCAGGCATTAAATCAGGAAACAAAGGTTTTGAAGCAGCTATGGTGGCACTGGAAATGGCAAACCTAAAAAGGCAGATAGAAGCAATTTAATAAATTGTGGTTCAAGAGTTTGAATGTGAAACAGTAAAAAACAAAGAAGCGTGGTGCTGATGAATAATATGACTCTGTTGATACTCAAGAAATAGTCTTAACTTAAATGCTGGAGTATCATCCATTTAGACATGAATGCGTCACTGCAAAAGATTCCAACATTTTCCTTTGACGGGTTGTGGAATACAAGCTCCATTTTGGCTTTGTTGTGCCTTGGAATAGTCACAACCATAGAAGTTGCTCCCTTCGTTTGTCTCTTCAATAATACGAGGGGCATCTTCTTTTCTTTGAATATAAGACTTTCTGGATTGCCAAACGCTGGTTAGATATGGTCGCCGAGTTTGTCGAGCTATAGAGGAACAACTAACTCAGAATCTCTACGGTAAGGCACTTGCGAAAGAGGTTAAATGGTGTATTGAAATACATTGGAATATCTGTATGAGGATAACCCCATTTTCCAATCACTCAAAGTTATACTTTAAATCCTCACCTCAAACACGTACTTCAACCATAGCGGGAACCCAATCAGCAATATTGTATGTTAAGTGCTTTTCTTCTGGAGATTCATCGTATTCCAGGATATTTCAACCTGCGGAAAAATTCTTTCTTCCCGGATGCGAGTAACAGGTAATTCCCTTCCAAATTCCATCGTTCCACTGGCGATCAGGATACCCGATGTTGGATACTTAAAGAATAGCAATTCTATTTTATTCCTGTTTCTTCTAATAAATGCCGTCACCTTTCCTAACACATTATCCCCTGAATCAGTAAAGCAAATCCAATTCTCTATTACTTTTTGGCTAATACTGCCAATCTTCGACCTGGCGTCAAACATTATAACCTGAAAATGAGAAACAATCATAAATGTTGATCAAAAATGCATTAAAATTTGGAGTGTTTTGGTAGAAAAATGAACAAAAGCAGTAACTTTCATTTTATTCATAAACTGAACAAATGTATGGTATAGTAGATTAGAACAAATGAATTAATAATATATAGCAAGCGCACAAATGAAGAGAATTGATAGCTAAACTGATAGGTGCTTACAACAAAGCAATCCAAAAACTTGGACAATCCTTTATTTCCAGTACGAGTACGATTTCAGAATCAGTTATAGAAAGAAAAGAGCAGCCAAATTTGGAGTAAAAGTTGAACGCTATACCGTCGAAGTAGTTCACAGAAATCAAGTCTTTATAATTGACCACTTGAGAATAGTGGTTGTCTAACGTAAGTCAAGTGAATATGGTTCGAAGGCTTTTCTAAGAAGTGTTGGGATAGAATCCAAGAAAAACGGATGGTGGAAAAATGACCACACTGAACGCTAGAGGAAAAGTTACCCTCTTGAGTTCCATTTTTGTTTTTGTTTTGGTTTTTGTTATCGCCATCGCAGAATTTTACAATCTCAACCTCACCAGGTACAACGAAAGAATAAAAGGCCATATGCATGCTTTTGAACTTACGGTTCAATTAGTTGCCGAAAAGCTTTCTTTTGGATATTTTCAATGGACTGAATTTTATGACGCAGTTACTGAAGAAAAAGCCGATTTTATTCAGGAAAACTTTGATGAAATACTTGATAGATCTAAATATATCTCTTCTATCCCAAACTATGCACTTAGAAGAAAGAGGAAATACAGGTCATTGAAAAAGGCATGGGAACCTAGTAAATTAGTTGTGAAGCCAAACACAACATATGGAGGTTTCCCATGCCCACAACTAATATACCACAACTTCTAAATTCTATGTGTGAAGAGATTTCTTTTCCCAGGTCTGAGCACAAAACACTGCTGCTCGATTACACCAGAGGCCTTG
>NZ_JGCK01000046.1:0-22067 GCF_001639905.1 Kosmotoga sp. DU53
GTTCTCGGACTCTCGATTCTTACCAGGAGTTCGGGTCAATCCCGAAGGGATTCGCGTCCGCTGCGAAGCAGCCTTCTCGGACTCTCGGATCTCAAATCTCGGCTTTTCATCAGCGTCTGCAAGCCTCTGTCTTCGAACGTCGCTCCATCAGCTGACAGCCTTGCAAGCGTCTAATGTTTTCTATCTCCGCAGGAGTGCTCACCCCTGACGTAGTCAGGCTTACCCTTGGCGAAGCCAAGCTTACCCACACTTAGCGTGCTTACCGAATTTCGATTTTCATTTCCTCAATTTCCTGATAGAATAGTTCGAAATTCTAACTCTTTAAGGAGTGTTACATGAAAGAAAGATTAAAAAATCCGCTTATAGCGGCTTTGTTGGCTACAGCGGCTTCAGTTCTTTGGGGAAGCGCCTTTCCTGTATTAAAAATAGGCTTTAGAGAAATGGGGATAGGACCTGAGAATGTTGCGGAAAAGCTTGTCTTTGCCGGTATCCGTTTCTTGGGTTCAGGATTATTGATCTTCATATTTTCGCCTTTGATTGCCAAAGGTAAATTCTGGCCGGGCAAACGAGTTTTCAAAAGCCTGTTGCTCCTTGGACTGTTGCAGACTGCTTTACAATACACGCTCTTTTACAATGGTTTATCCAACACAACAGGAGTAAAGTCTTCTATAATCATCTCCAGCGGAAACTTTTTCGTGGTACTTATTGCTCATTTTGTGTATAAAGACGACAGAATCAATTGGAAAAAAACGTTAGGACTTGCAGCGGGCTTCTCTGGAATACTTATAGCCAATTGGAGCAAAGGAATTAGCTATGATTTCAAGTTTGAGGGAGAAGGTTTGTTGGTACTTTCCACACTTGTTGGTGCCTTTGGTACAATCCTTGCTAAGAAAGTTTCCAGGCAGGTTAATCCCTTCTTCGTTTCTGGTTGGCAGATGTTTTTAGGATCTATTGTGCTTTTGTTGCTGGGAATGCCCGGAATGAAAAACGGCCTGAAATTCACACCACTGGCTACAGTGCTTTTAATATACTCTTCACTGCTTTCAGCAGTAGCATTTTCCCTTTGGTATACAGTTCTCAAATATCACAAAGCCGGAGAGGTCACGCTTTACCGCTTCATGATCCCCTTGTCTGGTGCTTTGTCGTCTGCGGCTTTCATTCCCGGTGAAACGCTTACCCCAAACACTCTGATAGCTCTTGGACTGGTCATTTTTGGTATAGTTGTGGTGAATTACAGAAATAGTTGAACACATCAACGATTTCTTTTTTCTTCTTTCTTTATTGCAGTGTTTATCGCATTGGCTTTCTGATTTATTCTTTGGACTTCAAAATTTAAAGCTTTTAATACCTCAGGAAAATTAAGCCCCTTCTTCTTACATGCGTCTTCGAGCGTGGTCATCTTACCCACGTTCAAGTCCAATCCAAGATGATGAAGCATCTTGAATAGATTTAAATGCAAATCAGAGATTTCTTTCAGCGTCATTGTTCCCTTTATTTGCGGAAGCATGAAAACACCCCCCAGTTTCATTATATACAAGAAAGCCCGGATAAAAGTGGCATTTTGAACCTCTGATCACTAGTCTCGAGATCCGGTGACCGGGATCTGGTAAGCACGCTGGCGAGTGGGTAAGCTAGCAGAGCTATCTTCCGGACGCTTTGAGGCTGTCAGCTGATGGAGCCGCGTTCGAAGTCTGAGGCTTGCAGACGCTGTAAGACTCCGCTGTAGGTTATTCGTGTCTTTTTCTAAACCCTAAACCCGATTTTCTATAGTCTCGGTCTCAGGTTCTCGATCGTCGCAAACAACCGACAACATCTTTTTTGCTCCAGCATGCTTCCCGATTCTTCGATCTCAAAAATGAGCGAATGGTCGAATTATTTTAGGCTAATGGCTTCTAATAACTGTCATTCAAGATTAAAAAGTTGTGATTGATTTTAGGGATTCACTTCTTAGTTGATATAATGTAATCGATTACAATGTAATCGATTACATTCGTATTGGGAGTGAGTTTATGCGTTTAAATATCGCTGAGGTCGCAAAAAGAGCTGGTGTATCCACCGCAACGGTTTCAAGGGTTTTAAATAACTCGCCTTTAGTTTCCAGAAGGACAAGGGAAAAGGTACTGGAGGTAATCAAAGAACTGGGCTATGTCCCAAACCATGTTGCACGCAGCCTGCGAAGCAAAAAAACGGGACTGGTTGCTACGATAATACCATATTCAGCAGATTATGTTTTCAACTTCCCATATTTTTCCATATTTATAAGAGAAGTGACAAAGCGATTAGCGGAAGATGGTTACCACCTACTTTTGACGACAGAAGAACCTGATGATGATCCCGTCAGGATATACAGGACCTTTCTCGATAGAAAAATAGTCGATGGATTCATAATACTCGACCTTAAAGAAAACGATGAGAGAGTCAAATTTTTGAAAGACAGAATGGCGAAATTCGTTGTGGTAGGTAGAGCAAAAGATTGTGACGATCTTCCTTCGGTCGATACCGACAACATGAGCGGTGCCTATAAAGCTACCTCTTATCTCCTTGATAGAGGGTGTAGAAGAGTTCTTTTTATCAATGGTCCAAAGGAACATAGCGTTTCTATATGGCGTAAAGAAGGGT
The DNA here is from genome assembly GCF_001639905.1 of Kosmotoga sp. DU53. Lineage (NCBI taxonomy): Bacteria > Thermotogati > Thermotogota > Thermotogae > Kosmotogales > Kosmotogaceae > Kosmotoga > Kosmotoga sp. DU53. The sequence goes on from NZ_JGCK01000046.1 coordinate 2,620, forward strand.
ACAAAGCAGCATATAAGAAAAAGGGTTTAAAAATTGAGAAATCGCTTATTCTCAACGGTGATTTTATGGAAACATCGGGCTACGAGCTCGTTAAGAACTTTCGTGGAAGATTTGATGCTATATTTGCTGCCTCTGACCTGATGGCAATAGGTGCATTAAAAGCGTTAAAAGAAATGAACAGGATCGTACCCGTAATGGGGTTTGATGATATTCCTCAAGCGAGTATGGTTACTCCCACACTCTCAACAATAAGGCAACCTATCGACAGAGTGGGTTACGAAGTTGCGGATTCCATTGTTTCATATCTGGAAAAAGGAGAAAAAATATCGAAAGTTCTTGATGTCGAACTAATAATTAGAGAATCTACGGAGGTTGATTAGTTGATTATGAGAATAATAAAGAACGGAAATCTCATGGTTGTGAGCGATGACAATGGATTGATCGATGCCAGAAGTGATATAGCTGCGGGTCTGTACCTGGAAGACACTAGATTTATTTCGTCCCTTTATCTGGAAACGGATAAGAGATTGAGAAAACTCCAACCAAGGTTTGGGAACAGCTTTATCATAAACCGCTATATTTTTCGTTCATCCCCGTTAGCATCTCATTACGATGTTTTCCTGGAAGAAACTATGAAAGTTTCGGGGAATGGGTTAGATATTCGAATAGAGCTCACGAATTATTCAAATGGGACAGTGAATATAGAGCTAAATTATTTTCTGAAATGTGAGTATGAGGATATCTTTCTCGTGAGAAGAAAAAATTGGACATTATCTCGAATCGTCAAAAAAAGAGGTTTATCAAGACGAATTCGAGGACAAAGGATTGGAGTACGAAGATGCAGCAGCGCATTATAGAGTTCATAAAAAGCTTCCAGAGGGGCAGTATTCCCTCAAACCCAAAGACAAGTTAACTCTTGAAGGTCATATTCATCTGTATAAAGAACTGAAGGGAGCAAATCTTTTCAAAGATATTCTTGAAGACAGGCCTCCAGGATTTCCTTTTGAAGCATTTAAAACCGACAATCCGCTGCTAAAAAGGTCTATTAATGATCTTAAAATGCTAATGATTCCAACGAAGTATGGTGATTTCCCTGCTGCCGGGCTACCGTGGTTTGCAACAATATTTGGGAGGGACAGCTTGATTTTTGCCCTCCAGACGCTCGACTTCTTCCCGGAAACCGCAAAAACAGTTTTAGAAATCCTTGGTTTGTTTCAAGCATCTTCCGAAGATAATTTTAAAGATGCCGTTCCGGGAAAGATCATTCATGAAGCGCGGCTAAATTATCTTTCTCTCAGTAACCTGATCCCCTTTGAACGGTATTACGGCACAATCGATGCGACGCTACTCTATTTGATTCTCGCCGGGGAATATCTTAAGGCAACAGGGGATCTGGGAACCATAAAGAATTTGCTTCCCAAAATAGAAGCTGCCGAAAAATGGATTTACAACTACGGTGATGCCGATAATGACGGATACGTCGAATACATGCCGTCTTCAGAAAAAGGGCTTCAAACCCAGGGGTGGAAAGATTCCAGGGATTCCGTAAGTTTCAAAACAGGGGAATTAGCCAAACCTCCAATAGCTTTTGTAGAAGTTCAAGGGTATCTATACATGGCTTATCATGCCCTTAGTTATATTTACGAACAGCTGGGGAAAAAAGAAAGGGCGAAGACTCTTCTTGAAAGAGCCCGTGAGTTAAAAAAGCGATTCAACAATGATTTTTGGCTTGAAGAAGAGAAATTCTTCGCAATAGCGTTAGACGGCGACAAAAAGAAGGTTGATTCCATAAGTTCGAACCCTGGTCAGTGCCTCTTTACGGGGATAATCGATGACGACAAGGTAGATTATGTTGTAAAGAAGTTGATGTCTAAAGAACTTTTTAGTGGCTGGGGAGTACGTACTCTCTCAACCGAAATGAAAAGATATAACCCTTTTTCCTATCACAATGGTAGTGTGTGGCCCCACGATAACTCCATAATAGTCATGGGACTCATGAAATACGATTATCATGAGGAGGCTAAAAAGATTTCCTCTGCTCTTCTGGAAGCGATGAGCAAGTTCGCTGACAATAGGTTGCCAGAACTTTTTAGCGGACTTTCAAAGGAAGAAACAAGGGGAGATGTTGTCGAATATCCTACGAGCTGTTCACCACAACTTTGGGCTATCGGTACTCTGTTCACCATAAACCAGGCCTTACGGCCAATAAAAGGGGAGGGTTCTTTATGAAGAAACTTGTTAGTTTTCTGATGGTTCTAGCACTGACAGTTAGTGTACTGGCTGTTGTGAACATTAGAATCAGTGGCTGGCCGGGCAATCCCATTGAAGAAAGTGTTATAAAGTCAATAGTGGAAGAATTCAACAGAACGCACCCGGATATTCATGTTGAATGGGCTCCCATTCCCGGTGATTTCAGGCAAATGCTCATTACGCAATTCTCCGCGGGAACGGCACCGGATATTTTTTACGTTGATACATTCTGGTTTGAAGAATTAGCCAGACAGAATATGCTACTGCCTTTAGACCTTTACATTAAGAAAGATAAGTTTGACATCGACGATTTCTATCCATCATTGGTGAATGCTTTTACCTACAAGGGGAGGATTTATGGTATTCCCAAAGATTTCTCCACACTGGCTCTTTACTATAATAAGGAAATATTCGACAAATACGGTGTGGAATATCCGACAAGTGACGACACATGGTTTGATTTCCTTGACAAAGCACTTCAGCTTAAAAGAAAGGGTATGAAGACTCCTCTTGTTTTGGCACCCGACTTTAACAGGATAATTCCCTTCATTGTTGCAGCAAATGGACGTATAGTTACTAAAGACCTCAATACGGGACTCGCTGAACCGAATTCAAAGTTTGCCCTTCAGTTTTACTTCGATCTTGTTAACAAGTACAAGGTAGCTCAGGAACCAGCTAATCTTGGTGCTGGATGGATAGGCGAAGCTTTTGGTAAAGAAGCGGTTGCGATGGCTATGACCGGTCCGTGGACACTGGGCTATATCAGGGGTCAGTATCCGAATGTCGTAGCTAAAATAGGAATCGTTGAACTTCCGCACCTTATCAAAAAGGCCACAATGGTTTACACAGTTTCCTGGTCTATAAACAGGAATACGAAAAACAAGAGAGCAGCGTGGGAAGTTGTAAAATTTCTTACAAAGGAAGGACAGAAGATGTTCGTAGAAGGAGCAGGGGTTCTCGCTTCCAGAAAGTCTATTGCTGCTCAGGATACAGACCCGATAAAAGAAGCTTTCTATGCTGGCGCAAAATATGCGATTCCATGGAGGGTTCCAACACCGAGCGGGATATTCAGCAAAGCCAACGACCAGATAAACAGCAAGCTTAAAGATCTTTTCTATGAAAGAATAACTCTTGATGAAGCACTTAACGAGATTATTGAAAATTATATGAGCTGGGTTTCTGAGTAATTACAGGGCCGCGGTAAACCCGCGGCCTGTTTTTGGGGTGATAGCGTGAATCTGAGCTCTAAAACCAGAGAAGCCATCGTCGGTTATATATTTATTTCCCCGATTATCCTGACAATTCTTATTTTTACCATATATCCTGTTTTTGCTGGGCTTTATTACAGCTTCACAAACTATCAGCCAACTGAAGTACAGAAGTTCAAAATGCGCTTCATCCCTGAAGAGGCAATGATGTTTCATACTGGTGTTTTTCCGGATGAAGAAAACGTGGCATATGAAGACATCGCAGCGATTTTTGATCCGGTAAGTTTTGTGCTATATGATGTAGGTGTGAATCTCAACGACAAGCAAGTAGAAGCCGTTAAGAAATACTTGGACAGCGAAAGACTTATCAAAGATTTCCTTGCTGGAAATTTGAAAGAGGAAATGTCTGTTGCAGACTTTATGAAAAAATACATGAAATCAGAAAGCAATCTGTTTAAGAGATACATCCCGGATTTTATTGGTCTGACAAATTTTAAGAAAATGATAAAAGATCAATATTTTTGGATATCCCTTAAGAATGCATTTGTTTATTCTATCATCGTGGTTCCTGTTCAAACATTGCTAGCTATATTGCTTGCGGTGGCTGCGAACATGAATATCAGAGGCAGGGGATTTTTCAAAGCTGTTTTTTTCATTCCTTCTATTTCCTCTTCGGCCGCGATATCTATGATTTTCTGGCTCATATATTCAAAACCCGGCGTTTTGAACAGATTTCTTTCTTATTTCGGAATGCAGCCGATTGATTGGCTTAACAACCCGAACACAGCTTTGGGAGCGATTATGGTCATGAACATCTGGACAACAGCAGGATACTTTATGGTCACATTTCTTGCAGGACTGCAGGGAATCCCGAAGACAATTTATGAAGCGGCTGAAATAGACGGAGCGAAGTTTTGGACAAGATTTTGGAAAATTACCTTTCCCCTCCTTCGCCCCCAAATTCTCTTCGTTTCTATTATGGGAATTATAGGCTGCATGCAAGTCTTCGACCAGATTTACTTTTTGATAAAGAACATGAGAAACATCACCGTATCTTACTACATATATAAAAACGCCTTTGAATACCACAACATGGGTTATGCATCAGCGATAGCTATGGTACTTTTTCTTATAATATTGGTTATAACTTCTATACAGAGAAAACTTGTCAAAGAGGAAGCGTTTTTTTGATTGAAGGAGAGAGCACTCACATGAGAAAAAAATGGAGGATAGGTCTTACAATTTCATACATAATTTTGATAGCGTATGCTGCTGTTTCCCTTTTTCCCTTTATTTGGTCTGCACTGGTATCTATAACTCCGATGAAATACACTGATGAAAACGGGATAGAACGCGGGGTTGACATAATGAAATGGCCCCCGGATATCAACTTTTTCGAATGGCCAGTGAAAGTGTTCGGAGCACCGGGGACACTGGCTAACTACTTGCAAATTTTCAAAATAACTCCCTATGCCAGATGGATACTTAACACTATCATATATGCGGTACTGGTGACCGTAGGGCATTTACTTTTTGATACCCTTGGAGGTTATGCTTTTGCGAGACTGAGGTTTCCGCTTAAAAATTTCTGGTTCACTATGTTTCTCGCCACGCTCATGATCCCGGGGCACGTTACGATGATTCCAAACTACAATCTCATGGTGAAGTTTGGCTTTGTGAACACTTATTACGGGCTTTTCATACCGAAACTAACGGGGGTTTTCGGTCTGTTCCTTATGCGCCAGTTCTTTTTGAGTATCCCGAGAGAATTAGAAGAAGCTGCAAAAATGGATGGGGCATCGATATTTAGAACGTATATAAAAATAATCCTTCCTATTTCGAAACCGGCTATCGCTGCCCTTGCTATCTATACTTTCGTTGGAACGTGGAATGATTTTCTATGGCCCCTTCTTATGACCTCTGACAAAAACATGTATACGTTAACTGTCGGGCTTGACTTCTATAGAACGAGTTATTATACTTTCTGGCAGTATATGATGGCTGCTTCTATATTGATGACTATTCCAATGATTATAATCTTCCTGAGTTTCCAAAAATATTTCGTCGAGAGCAGTGTTTCGACAGGCTTAAAGGGTTGATTCCATGGAAGATCTTTACCTTTATGAGAGTGGAAGAAGAGTTTATTATTTTGGGCGCTCCAATGGTGACAACGAAGGTGTCGGCTGGCATGTGAAAGGGAAAATGGGCGGATTATGGTTTGAAGATGTGAGGATTCTTTCCTCTGTGAAACTTCTCCGCGGGGAGAAAAACCTTATTCCCGATAAATTCATCAACAACCTTTATTACAAAACACTTAATTACGGAAAAACAAAGCTGAACTTCGTTGCCCATCCAACCGATTATTTCTTTGCTATATATCTCGAAAATCTCGAACCGGAAGATGAGTTGGTTTTATATCTTGATCAAACCCCGCTCTGGCTAGAAAACGAAATATATTCTAAAGAGCTGAAAGTTTATAAAAAAACCACCAAAAACGATCATTTTTAGACCATTAAAGCAAAACAGGAACATATCTATTACCGTTGATAACGCCTTTGTCCATGTCGATAATGGCAAAGTCTTTTTCCGCTCAAAAATGGGATCGCTTTTATGTTTGATTTCGATGAATTCTAGAAACGAAATGGATTTCACTTCAATTGTAGAAACCAAGCAGGATTATTACAGCAAATATCTTTCCGAAGGTGACAATGATGATCTGAAATTCTGGGCTCAGTTGAATGCGCTGGAGCTTTACTTTGAAAGGGAATCAGGCAAAGGTTATGTGGCAGGTCTTCCAGAATTTCCCTGGTGGTTTGGGATAGATACCGTTTATACAGCTCTTGGGTTGCTAAAAACGCCTCAACTCCCTCTAGTCAAGTCTTCGATAAACAACCTGGCGTATTACGGCAATGGAATTGTACCCCACGAGGTTACAACTGCTGGCAGGATTTATGCGAAAGGTAGAATGAACGAGGTAGTTTCCTTCGCTTATTTGGCCTTGAGATATGTGCTTGAGACTGGAGAAATGGATTTTCTCGAACTTATTGATAAAGCAGTAGAAATCTTAATACCCGCTCTAGACAGAAATGGTTATCCCATTGGCGAAGGGATCATCGAGATACCAGGAACTGAAAAATCGGCTTTACTTGATGTGGCCTGCTGGTTTTACAAGCTTTTAGATGAATTAAAGCGAGAGAGTCTCATAAATTCGCTGAAACAAGGGAAAGAACTTACTGCAATTTTTGAAAAGATAGAAAGGAACTTCTTTGGTGTGTGGAGAAACGGCAAAAATTTATTCTACGACGCAATTAAAGGAGATAAAAAACATTTTGCTGGACATTTTATTCAGATATATCCTCTCGCGATGGGCTTAGTTCCCTATCAAGAGGGAAAGAAAGTCCTTGAGATGATGAAAAAGGTGGGTTTTTTTAATGAAATAGGCATGATACATTCTCTTCCGCTTGAAAAATACGATGCGGGAAACTACGGAGGTCAGGACAAAAACTCCATAGTTTGGAGCCTTCCTACGTTATTAGCGTTGAAGGCAGCCAAAAAATATGCAGACATGGAATTAATGGACATATTGATAAAATCTATCAAGAAATCCTTACATTTGGGAACACGTGGTGCGCTTCCAGAAATACTTCCTAACGGTGGTTGCACCGTACAAGCCTGGAATGCTTATCTATTAGACATTTTTTAATCGAATGAACGAGGGGCAAAGAGCGAGATCCAACTCCTGAATTTCGTCTAAGAATTTAGGTGCCAGTTGATAGTTGTTAGTTCCGATGCTGGGAATCAGCTTCGTGGTTGACGCTTGGATTGCCTCCAGCAATGCTGCTCCTTCTCGCTTCGCTCAAGAAGTGCTTTTCGATTCCATTGGAAGAAGTGAATTTTGTTTCGCCAAAGAAATTGTTGAAGAATTTCCGCTTCTGCACCAAAGGTACATTCACCTCGTTGATGCAATCAACCTCACTTCTATAGCGAAACCATACTTGCTTCATTTGCGTTAGCAAATCTCACTTCAGTCAACTCTGTTGGCTCTCCAGTCTCCAACATCCAATCTCGTTCTTTTGTTCTTACTGCCTCTGCAAGCGTCGCTCCATCAGCTGACAGCGTTGCAAGCCTCCTGGACGTAGTCCAGCACTTCCGCCATAAGCACGTATCATCGACGAAGTCGATCGAAACAACTGCGAAGCAGTTCGTGACAACTCTGAAAGAGTTCGGGTCAATCCCGAAGGGATTCGTATCCACCGCTCAGCGGCCCTCTCTGATTCTCGATTCTCGGCCTTCTAAAGCATCAAATACATAACAATCCCCACAATTGTAGCTGAAGAGAGTGGGATGGCTATTCGTTTCACCATGGAAGTGTAACTGATAGAAAAGTACTGTGAAGTGAGGGCAACGCAGAGATGTACTGGAGATATAAGAACACCGGCTACGGCAAATGTATATGCAAGTATGGATGTGGAGAATAGGACATTTTCTGGGACGAGACTTACAAGCAGCGGAAAACTCAAACCCACAGCAGCCTGGGTGACGCCTGTCATAAGCCCCATAATGAACGGCAGTACAATGATAACGAGTATAACGGGAACATTCCATGAAAGGAGCTCCTGGCTCATGTTTTCAGGAATTCCAGACATTTCCACAAAAGCTTTGAAGAAGAATACAGCAGCAATCAAAAGAAATGTCTTCCATTTTAGCGAACGTTTCAGAATTTCAAGTTTGTTCCTTTTGGTTAGCAAATACACAACAGAAACGATCATGACAACTAACCAACCTGGCTGGTTCAGAATAACCATAACTATAACCAACAGTATGGGCCACGTTGAAAGCAAAAGTTCTTTTAATGCTACCGGAGAGAGTTTTATTTTCGGGTATTTTCTTACCATGAGAATATATCCAACGAAAATAGCAGCCATCCCCGCTGGTAACATCCCCACGATCATTGCCCTTAAAGAAACCTTTGCCATTCCTGCCACAATTACTATTGCTGGATAAAGCGGCCAGAAATATTCCATTGAATGTCTAAACCAGTAGTTGGTAACCATCGCGTCTTCGGCGGTGATGGAAGAATCACTTTCAGCCATCTCTTTTACCATAGGAGCTGAGAACATAGCTCCCCCTGGCATCGGGAGCAAGCCTATCATAGCTGGAATAAGGGAAATAGCTACTCGTGGTGTTGGAAATATTTTACCAATTGCTGAAATGAACCGGGCTGCATCACCGCTTTTGTTCAGCGTTTCACCGAGAAGATATATGGAAAAGATAGTCATCATAACCTTCCAGAAATTCCAATCGGTGAATTCCCTTGAAAATGCCTGAAAGTATAACAAAGGCGGTGTCAGCAAGACAGCGCTAATTGCGATAATAGCAATAAAAAACGAAAGGGTAAGATCTTTTAAGTATCTAAGAGATATAATCATTGCGAAAATACCGATAAACACCGCTAAAGTTGTCATAGGTACCCTCCGAAAATTAGTTTGCATATCGAATTATATAAGAAGGTAGTTTCACGAGGAATAAAGAAGTGAAAACTTCTAGAAAAGTAGGAGAATACAGTACTTAAAAACGATAACCGGAACGACTTGCTATGCCAAAAGTAAGCCTGAGTACGAGACATTTTCCGCTATTTCACTGCTACACAAAAAAGGGCTCAGCATGCTGTATAAAACCCGAGAGTTGAGAACCCGAGAAGACGAGAATATAAAATCATTCTTGGTCGTACGTTGTGCGTTGTATGTCTCTTTTTCTAAATCCTAGATCTGTTCTTTATCTAAACTCCAATCTCCAACATCCAATCTCGCTCTTTTGTTTTTTCAGCCGCAGGCGCATATCAACTGCGAAGCAGTTCTTTCACCTTCTCGGCTCTCGGATTCTCGTGTTTTTCGTCGCAAACGTCGCTCCATTAGCTGACAGCCTTGTAAGCGTCGTATTTCTTGTATCGCGTGTTGACCCTGTTTTAACAGAGAAGCGGAGGATAATTTGTAGTAAACTTATATTGCAGTATTCAAAGTGGTCAGCTGATTCAATTAATTCACTTTGCCATCTAAAATCAGAATATAAAAGGGGGAGATCTTCATTATCAAGACGGGTGAAAAGGAATTTCCAGTTCTTAGTGATATTTTGGAAAATGTAGCTTATGACAAAGAAAATTATGTTAATAATAATCCCGCATTTTTTCTTCTCACAAACGTCGTTCAAAAGAGCAAAAAAGACGGGAATCCATACTACTCTTGCAGCGTTAGAGATTCAAAAACAGTACTTTCAGCAAACATATGGGAATGGGAAGAAGGACAGGAACCGATTTCTGGGGTAGTTGCTTTGGCAACTTATTCTTACAAAAGAAAATATGGACTTTCTTTAAAGATCCGCAAATTGTACACACTGGAAGAACTTAACAACCATATAGACGATGCCTTTTCTATCTTCCTTCCCAGAGTAGAGAACATAGAAAATCTTAAAGATGAACTCTCTGATCTTATTCAAGGAATAGAAAATGCTTTTCTGAAAGAGCTGTTAGAAAAAACGATATCTCCTGGAGATGGAGAAATAAAAGGCTTTTTCCTTGCACCTGCAGCAACGAAAAATCACCATGTCAAAATCGGTGGATTGCTAGAACACAGCGTAAATGTTGCGAAACTATGCAAAATTGTCGCCAGGACATTTGGTGATGATATAGATATGGATTTACTTATTGCGGGAGCCCTGCTGCATGATATAGGCAAGGTACAAACTTACGATTATAAAAGTTATTCTTTTGAATTTACAGATGAGGGGTTACTTGAGGACCATATCGTTTTGGGGATAAAGAAACTGGCAGTGGTTATTGGCAAAATAGATGGTTTCCCGAAAGAAATCGAGCAGAATCTATTTCATATTGTGGCAAGCCACCATGGCTTGAAAGAATGGGGTTCTCCGGTCGTGCCAAGAACATTGGAAGCAATAATAATCCACAACTGCGATCGTCTTGAAGCCCAAATGGAGGCCTTTAGAGAATTGGCGAGATCTGTCCCCAAAGGAGGTTCCTGGTCCGATTATTCGGGAATACTTGGTACAAAGGTATTCGTCTATGGAAAATATGGTGAAGATACCTGATAAAAGCATTTCTTGGTCTTAATAAATACAATTTAATTAAGACCAAAAGCAGGTGAGGTATATGGAACAAACAAGCATGATTTTGCGTATTGCGAAAATCTGGAGTGTCATAAGCATGGGATTTATTCTGGTTTTCATGGTTGGATATGGATTAGATCCGAACGAACCGCTTCCAACTCCAAGAGAATGGTTTGAACTTGGTTTATTCCCAATAGGTGTACTTGTTGGAATGATTCTTTCCTGGAAACATGCTGGTGCAGGGGCTCTTATTTCTATTGTGTGTCTTGTTTCATTTTACTTTGTGGAATATGCTTTTAAAGGTAGATTCCCCGGCGGTCCCTATTTCTTGATTGTGACAGCACCAGCTTTCTTTTTTCTCGCATATTCAACAATGACTCACAAACAATCTTAGGGACCTAAATTCGTAATCCTTCCGTTCTGCATTATTTGTGCAGCAATTCTCACCTGTCCGTGGCTGGTGGTATGAGGCCTCAATTATCAGTTGCCGGTTGGCAGTTTTCAGTCATTTTCTCATCCACGAAATAGTTCCCAGCATCAGCGACGCAATCGCTATTATTGCCGTTTTTTGTTGACCATTGTTCTCTGTGGCTGATGGAACGCATAATCTACAACAGCTATTGATACGTTAACTTTGTGAGTGTTTAAGGCGTAGCCTGCAGCCATTCACCCCAAGGTGCCATCTCTTGACCCTACCATTTTCTATCACTTTTGTATTTTGTCTATCGGATCAATACCTATGGAATTAAGCCATTCTATTGCAAATTCTCTTTGGAATTCATCTCTGAACTTAAGCCATGCTTGTCTATATTCTTCATTTAGGTCTAAGAATGATCTGAATCTTGCGAAGGCGCCTTTCCCTTTTATTGTGTACAGCACTTTGGTTCTTAGTCTTTCATCTTCAATGTTGTACACAAATTCCTCCATCTTTTTATAAACAAGTCTTGAGGATAATTCGGGAATTTTCTTATACCTTCCGGATTCATCTTCCCATGCTATTTCGAACGCTTTTAAAGCAATTTCTCTGGTTACTTCGTCTTTATCCTTTAGCATTTCCATCAGCTCTTCTTTTTCTACATTAAAAATGTCAGGTGGTATCATATCGTCGCAAAAGTGGATTACTTCACCTGTTTCAGTATCAAGGTATTTGTATTCTTCGAAACCAAAAGAGCTGTGAAATGCCATTAAATCACCAACAAGCCCCACATCTACAGGTAATTTCTTCATATTCTCACACCCCTTAGCATAAAAAATAATTATTTTAGTTTCCAGTAGCAAGTTGTTAGTTTCTAGTTTTTGAACTTCCTACACCCTAGACTCTATACCCTAAATCTGTTCTTTTTTTAGTGCGTCGCAACCCTTATCTTCGCGAGCTTCTGACTTGTCATCCTGAACTTGATTCAGGATCTCGTACTTAAAAAATCCAGATTCTGGATAAAACACCTCCAGAATGACAGTTTTTACCCACTCCGAAGGAGTGCACACCCCTGACGTAGTCAGGCGTACCCCCAGCGCAGCTGGGCCCACCCACACGAAGCGTGCTCACCAGCTGCACAGCGGCCCTCTCGGTTCTCGGACTCTCGATTCTTACCAGGAGTTCGTGACAATTCCGAAGGGATTCGCGTCCGCTGCGAAGCAGCCTTCTCGGGCCTCGGCTCTCGGTTTTTTTGCATGCTGTGCCCCTACAATAACAATCCCGGATCTCGGTTACCGGGTTTTATACAGCATCTGCAAGCCTTCCTGGACGCAGTCCAGCACTTCCGTCGAAGGCGCGTGTCAACTGCGCAGCAGTTCTAATCAACCACAAAGTGGTTCCAAGCACCCGAAAGCGGCGCTCACGCCCAGCATCATTTGCGTCAGCGAATCCCGGCACAGCGACGCAGCCGCTTCATATATCTCTCCTCAAATCCTACATTTGTATCACCGTAAAATTCCGCGTTTTTTCTTGCCATTTCCAAAGCTTCTATATCTAAATCAGCGGTTATTAGTAAATCACCCTCATATTTTGGGGAGATAGCAACAACTCCATTTTTTCTTTCTGTCATCTCAATCGGCGCAAAGATGCCTGCTCTTCCCGTAAAGTGCATCCCGCCAAACCATCCGTTCAAAGAAGCCTTCACACCGTAGAGATATGTTTCCTGAACGCGTCCCCATATTCCTCTCAATGCCTTATAAACGTCGTATTCTTCGGCGTTTGCAATGGGAAGTATAACTACATCTGCCTCTTTTTTCGCTGCAATATAGAAAGTTTCGAAATACGTAGCATCCATACATACAGGCATTGCCAGTTTGCCGATGGGAGATTGGAAAATGTGAAGTTCATTGCCTCTGCTTAATCCCATTGCCTCTTCGAAATCGGTCAGGTGAAGTTTCTTCTGACGCCCGAGAATTTCACCGCTGTCCGAAATCAGTGTTCCTGCATTGAACAGCTTACCATTTTCCTCCAAAAAATAACTTCCCGTGTAGATATATATGCCGTACATCTCTGCAAGTTTCACCATTACACCTTCTAGGAGTCTCCGGGCCGGTTCAGATATGGCGAGGAAGGCTTCATAAATGAGAGGACTCACTCCTTTTTCATTTTCTTTTCTCTCTTCATTTCCTTCGGGAGTTTTTCTCATGAGCATGTTCAATATCTTAAATCCGGGAATGAGCATGAAAAGGTCAAACATATTATATTCGGGAAAGACAATCAGAGCACTACCGGAGCCCGCAGCTTCCCTGACAAAGCGGTGGAGATCCAACACATAATCATCTATTCTTCGCAACCCTTTTATACTTCTTTGGACGCACGAGACCCTGAACGAGATCTTCCTTACCGACGTGGGATGGATCCCGTCTAGCACTCGCAGAGCGCGTTTTAAGGTCAGTTTCTTCTCAAAAAATCTGCGCAGGAGTTTCAAAACAATTCCTCCCTCAGATAAAAATCAGTATTCAATTGCCTGAGGGGATCAAATACCCTTTTTGCTTTTTCACTGTCGAGCCCATCAAGCGAAACATCAAGGATAGCACCATCTCCCTTTTCGATAGCGAGAAGACCAGTTCCTCTCTCTGTTATTTCAAGTGGGGCATGGATTGCGGAGAGGCTGTGGAATTTCATCCTGTTCCACTCCCCCTTGAACCCGCTTTCAGCAGCAAAGAACAAATTCATCTGTACGTTCATCCACATTCCTGAAGCCTGTAGTGGAACACGAAAAACCTCTTTCCTTATTGCCATAGGTGTGAGCACAAGATCCACACCCTTGAGAGCAGCGTATCGGGGTACCTGAGGGTAAAACGCGTCTGTTGAAAGTACGATGGCTACCTTAAAACCATTTATTTCAACGATCTCAAGATCGTTTCCTCGTGAAAACCCTATCTCACGCTCCCAGGAAGACAGATATATCTGGTACTGCTTCAGAACAATCTCCCCATTCTTCATAATAAAGGACGCATGTTTTCCGTCTTCCATGCAGCTTCCAAAACATATATATATATCATCATAACTTTTAGAGAGGTGTGCAGCGGTAGAAAGAAAATCATCGAAGTAAAAACCTATAAGCGCCGGCATAACAACTAGCGTTGCACCCTGTGAGCGTTGCAAACATTTTTCCATAAATAGCTCTGCATCCTTTTTGCACTTTATATCATCTTCAACCACACATGAGACCACTCTCAATTTCCATTCCCCCTGGTGCTTTTAACAAGCTACGAACGAAGTGCCCAATTTTCCTTGTCAAAACGGCACCTATTTCAAGCTTTTCTGCTTTTCATTTGCTCTTTCAGTTTTTCCATCTTCTCGTCGAGAGAGGAAATATCCTTTTCAAAAAAGAAAGCGAGTACCAATATAATCGCACCACAGATGAACCAGAACGCGCTGGAAACCTTCATGGCTATTGCTAGACTTCCCAGAGAGACAGAAAGCGTACCACCCACGAGCTTACCAATACCGGTTCCCAGAGAATCCGTGAGATTGAATATGGAGAAAATCCTCCCTCTACTCTGTGGTTCATTCACATTCATGAGCATCATCTTTACGTTTGGACCAGTGTAGCTATCGAAGAGGGCAGCAACAAAACCAATGGACGAAACGAGTATGAATGATCCAGCTATAATGTTTTCCGAGAAAACGAAAATCGTCAAAATTGCACCTAAAATTGTTGTAATCCCTGATGCTACAGGAACAAGCCTTGGTGATTTATTGTACAGTTTTTGCCCCAACCAGCCTCCGATTAACATTCCAACGATATTTCCTGCACCGAATATAAGAAAAATGGTAGTGGCTTGCGAGGCGGAAAACCCCATTTCCCTTTTGAAATACTCCACCATAAAATACGGAATAGCACCCCATGGTATCGTTCCGGCGATCCCCTGGAAGAAGAGCAAGAGGTTTGTTTTAATCCTGAAGAGATCTAAATAATCTGAAAGTTTGACACCTTTTGGATAGGCATACCCCATTTGCACGAGATCCCCGATTCCTTTTTCCATCGCGCCCCGTGGTGGTTCCTTGAGAATAAAGAATCCAAGGCCTGCTAGTACGATGTTGGGAAGCGAGACCATAAGAAAGGGTATCCGCCAACCATATGCAGCACCAAAATAACCTCCGAAGATCATTCCCAGGATATTACCGATGGAAATTGAAAGTCCAAGTACGGCAGCAACCTTTCCTCTTTCATCTTTACCAAACATATCGCTAACAAAGGAAAACGCAATTGGAAAAGATGCACCCACCCCTATACCGGTAAGCGTACGCCACAAAAAGAGCTCGCCGAAGCTCCCGGAAAACGCGGACATAACACATGGAATCTCACCGATAAGAATGGAGTATATAAAAATCTTCTTTCTGTTGTATTTATCTGCTAGAAATCCCCAGACCAAACTGATAACAGCTCCGAGAACGGTAAAAGTAGAAGCGACAAGCCCGATTAGGGCGTCGTTGACGTCGAATTCCTCTTCTATGGCACCAATATTTGGTGCCATAACCATTTGATCAGCATTGAGAAAAATAAGAAGAATAGATAGAAAAATAACACTCCACCACTTGTTCATCTGCTTCCCCCCTTACTGCTATTAATTTGATTTTAACATTAACTATATAGCTACAACAAAAATGACGGAAGTTGTTGATGCTGGGCGACGTTTTACGTCGGATGTTTGAAGTCATTGACACTGGGAATCACCGTTAGAAAATGGGGACAGTACACAAAAGTACACGGTACTGTCCCCATTTTCTGAGCGTCAAGAGCATGAACTTCCAGGAGGTAGTCCATCAGTATTGCAGCTCAGCTGCCCTCCGCCAAAGACGCATGTTACCGACGAAGTAGGGCTTACCCTCCGAAAAACATAGGGGAAACAGTCAATCTCTAGATAGATGGCTCACTCTTTAGGAAATACAACAACGATTAACTCATTACAGCACATCTACACAAAACTCTGTAAGAATTCAATTTCAGTTTTCAACCGAGCATAGACAGAAAACAAATAATAGAACTGACGAATAATAGACGAACTGGAATATCCGCCGTTAGATACAGAAAGAGCGAAGCTGTTTTCTAACTGGTGAACCAGAAAAAGGTATCCGGACTCAACTACTTCAATCTCAAAGAAATGCTTCCTTAAAGTTTCAACGGCTTCTGACCTTTTTCAAAACAGCAACTCTCTTCCTGGCAGCAAATTCTGATAAGTATTTTGAATACTTCCTTAGTTAACTTTCAAGGTTCTTTTTCATTCTTAGGAACTCTTCCTCGTCGATCTCGCCTTTTGCATATCTTTCCTTTAGTATTTCCAGAGCTCTGTTGGAGGAGCGCTTTACATAACTACTGTTGTATCGATTGTCCGATAGCAACTTTTTAAGTGCAAATACCGTAACCGCGATTATTAGAACGAAAAGCACAGATGAAAAAATCATTCCGATCCATCCAAAACTGCCAAACCAACTTCCCCAGCTTGGCCATCCCCACCAATACCAACCATGCATCTTAATTACCTCCTCTTAGTTTTTTTAATTTATCAAGGTATTCTTCCTCACCGATTTCGCCTTTTGCGTACCGTTCCTTCAATATTTCAATAGCCCCTGCTTCATATTCAGATTCTCCATTGCTATTTCCCGGTAGTTTTCTGAAATAATCTGGCCTTATAAGAAGAATCAGTACTATTATGAAAAATAACCATCCAAAAAACATCATCACCATCACCTCTCAATGTAATACCCCCCTATGGGGAGGGGACATCTATATGATAGCATTTAACAGTTGGAGAAATAGTATCAGCTTTGTGAAGTATCGGTTAATTCCAGAAATCAAGATTATTTCCTGATTCTTTTGAGCATAAGAAACCAAAGGGCGTAAGCGCTTGAGGTAAGCACGCCTGAAATCAAAAGACTAAAATAGAAATTTTTCATCCATTTGAGGAATATTGGCATAGCGATGAAAAATATCAGCGAAGGAATAACCATAAGAAAGATGTCGTGAGAGAGAGTTGAGATGAGTTCTGTGTCGCGCTTTTCAATATAAAGCCAGATCATTGCCAATATTGAAGTTAAGGGCAAAGAAGCTAATACACCAGCTACCAAAGAATACCTTTTCGCAACTTCAGAAATAAAAAAAACCAGGACAGCTGTTATCAGTATCTTGATCACAGAATACAATACAGTACTCATGCTAACACTCCTATTCCCCTATTGTAAAGCCTACAAGAAAGGTTGAACATGTGTTTTTGGCAATATAAAAATACAGCGTTTGGAAAAATAAAAAACCAGCACCCGGGGTAAAAAAATTAAGCCTTAATACTCGAATGTTCCAATCGATAACTCTTGCCTGTAAACACCAATAAATGGCAATGGTGGATCAATCTGTCTATTATGGCACTGGTGAGTTTCTCATCGTAGAATATCCCATTCCATTTGCTGAACTCAAGGTTCGTTGTGATTATTACGCTGTTCCTCTCATATCTTTCCGCAATCACTTGAAATAAAAGTTGCGCTCCTTCTCGGTCTAAAGGTATGTAACCCCATTCGTCGCATATGAGCAAATCTGTCTTTCTGAGTGTCTTCAAGAATCTCTTCAATGTTCCGTTGCTTTTTGCTTCCACAAGTTCGTTTACCAGTGTGGCCGTTCTGTAAAATCTGACTTTCTTTTCCCGGTTACAGGCTGCGATACCTATGGCTGTTGCCATGTTGTGTTTTTCCTGTTCCTACAGGACCATACAGTATTAGGTTCTCTTTCTTTTCCAGAAACCTCCCTTCTTGTAGTTCTTCCAATGTTATACTCTTGGGTATCTGTACGTTTTCAAAACTGTAGCCTTTGAAGGTTTTCATTACCTCGAAATTTGCCTGTTTTAGGTAACGATTTTTACGTGATACCCGTCTGTTTTCAATCTCCAGCTTCAGTAGTTTCAGAAGGAATTCCTCGTTGGTTTCTGCCTGTATCTTTTGGTAGTTTTCCACTATACTTTTTCCCAATCTCAGTTCTTTGCAGTATTGAGCGATGAGTTCTTTCATTTCCTTTCACCCACCAGGGCATCGTATTCCTTAAAATCGGTTGTGTATGCTTGTAATCTCGGTACTTTGTTCCCTGTTTCAAAGGGTGATGGTTCTTCCTGGATCAACCGTCGATATGAGAGGAATATTGTCTCAGCAGTGCAACGTTCGCTCTTCTGACTTATCTCCAGCGCACGTCTCGCGGTTTCCATATCTGTTTCACGTAGCATTTTGACCAGCAATTTCAGGCTGTTTTTCTTTTCCTGGTAATCACAGGATTCAAAGTATTCTTGCCAAATAGGAGGTAATTCCCTGTAAAATCCTGTGTATTTCAACGCACGCGGTCTTCTGCTTAAGGTCTCAAGGTATGGATACCAATTCAGAGATTGGAGGTTGTGTCCGTATAACCTGGGGTGTTTTACGAGCATTTTGTAGTCTTCATCCAGTATCTCTATTTCCGATGCCCCTATCTTCAACCACACTTCTGTTTCAGCATGTTTTGGTGACACGGAGTATCTGTTGTTTTCAAAACGAAGCATCCCATACTTGTCTGTCTTTGCTTTCTGTACCCTGGAAATATCCAGAGGTTTTTCGTTGAGTAAGAGCATCTTTTCCTTCTCTTCTAAAAACAGTTCTTTAATGCTCTTTTCTTTTCGGTAATGAGGTCTTTCCATATCTTTCTCCGAGAGGGTTAAGAGTTTTTTGTTGTAATCTTCAAGATTCTCTATCCTGGGAATGGGAACAAAGAAGTTTCGTCTGTTATATCCAACCTTGTTCTCCACATTACCCTTTTCATTACCCCGACCAGGATTACAAAACACAGGTTCAAACCCATAATGTTGACAGAATCTGTAAAACTTCTCCGTTACCTCCCTTTCCCCTCCATCCAGAATTTTTTTCACCACGGGAGATAGGTTGTCGAACCATATACGCCGAGGCACCTTTCCAATATGTTCGAATATGTTCTTCAGTCCCTCAAGCAAACATTCAAGGTTTTCTCCCCTAAACAGTTGAAAGTATCCCCCGTTGCTGTATGGAAAAGAAAGGTTCAGATAATGCAGCGTCGTTCCCTTACCTTTTTCAATGAACTCAGCCTGTCCAAAATCTGCTTGCGCTTCGCCACCAGAATGGTCAAGAGGTATATAACCTTTGTTGGAATACAGCTCCTTCTTTTTCTTTCTCACATATGCTCTTACCGTACGTTCGCTGAGTGGAAAATTCGGATATTCCTCACAAAGTCTCTTGTAAATCCTTCTAGCAGTATGACGTTGTTTTGCCTTTACCTTTTTATCTTCTTCCAGCCATTCATCTATTTTGGGCTTGTACGGATCGAGCTTGGAAGTCTTCTTTCTGCGTTGAACATACTCGTTGAAATCATCCATTTCGTCATATTTCTTCACCGTTCTGAAATCGTG